>JACQHU010000203.1 GCA_016198805.1 Armatimonadota bacterium | reverse complement strand
GGGTCTCTTCACGGATCGGATCTTCGTCGGGATCCTGGTCATCGGCCTCCTGGGCCTGGCGACCGAGACCCTCTTCAAGTGGGGGCACCGGGCCCTGCTCCCCTGGTCGCCCAGGGTCTGAGATGGACAGCGCCAAGCTCAACCTGCACCGGGTCACGATGCGGTTCACCACGCGCCGCGGGCAGCAGATCCTGGCGGTGGAGGAGGTCTCCTTCGCGGTCCGGGATCGGGAGGTGGCGGTCCTGGTCGGGACCTCCGGCTGCGGGAAGTCCACGCTTCTCAGAATGGTGGCCGGGCTCCTGCGGCCGACGGGGGGGGAGATCACCCTGGACGGCCGCGCCGTGACGGGGCCCGGGGCGGACCGGGGGATGGTCTTCCAGGCCTACACCCCCTTCCACTGGCTGACGGTCCAGCGGAACGTGGAGTTCGGCCTCCGGATCAAGCGGGTCCCGCCGCAGGAGCGGGCGGCCGTGGCCCGCCACTTCATCGGCCTGGTGGGCCTGACCGGCTTCGAGCGGGTCTATCCGAAGGAGCTCTCCGGGGGGATGCAGCAGCGGGTGGCCATCGCCCGGGCGCTGGCCAACGACCCCGAGATCCTCCTGATGGACGAGCCCTTCGGGGCGCTGGACGCCCAGACCCGGGTGATCATGCAGGAACTGCTGCTGAAAGTCTGGGAGGAGTCCCACAAGACCATTCTCTTTGTGACCCACGACATTGACGAAGCCATCTTCCTGGGGGACCGGGTCTACGTCATGACCGCCCGGCCAGGTCGCATCAAGAAGGTCCTGGATGTCCCCCTCGCCCGCCCCCGGACGCTGGAGGTCCTGACCTCGGAGCCGTTCACGGCCCTCAAGCGGGAGGTCCTGGATCTGATCCGGGAGGAGACCCTCAAGGCCATCGCCGAGGGGCGGCCGGCCGATGGGCGGCCGGCCCCCCGCTGAGCCCGGGAGGCTGCATGGAATTCACCCCCCGCGATGCCTTCGCCAGCCCCCGCTTCGCCCAGGTGGCCACCTTCATGCGCCTGCCCGTGAGCCACGATCTCACGGTGATGGACACGGCCATCCTGGGC
>JACQHU010000201.1 GCA_016198805.1 Armatimonadota bacterium | reverse complement strand
GGAGATGCCTGCGGCAGCCGCCAGCACCGCCGCGGCGGCCTCCCGCATGCCCTCGTGGGTGAGCCGGGCGCTGGAGCCGACGACGGTGACCGTCGCCACGGTCTGGTCTCTCCCGCCCAGGACCGGCGCCGAGACGGCCCGGACGCCCGGCAGATACTCCTCGTCGTCCACCGCATATCCGCGCCGCCGCACGCGCTCCAGTTCGCGGCGGTAGCGCCCCGGATCGGTGATCGCGTTCGGCGTGAACGCGGGCAGAGCCTGAAGCTTGAGGAGGTCAAGCAGATCCCGGTCGGCCCGCTGGGCCAGGAAGACTTTGGCCACCGAGCCGGCAAACGGCGGAAGCCGGTGCCCCAGCGGCGCCACCACCTTCAGCTGGTGGTCGGACTCCGCCCGCTCGATGATGAGGGCGCCCTGACCGTCCGGCACGTGCAGCACGGCCGTCTCCCCGATCACCTCCCGGAGGCGGAGCAGGTACGGGCGGGCCACCTGGCGGAGATCGAGGCGCCGCAGGACGGCGTTCCCGAACTCGAGCAGGGCGTAGCCCAGGCGGTACTCGCGGGAGCCCCGATCGCGCTCCACGAAGCCGAAGTGTTCCAGCGTGCCGAGCAGTTCCGACAGCGTGCTCTTGCTCAGAGCGAGCTGGCGGCTGAGGTCGGTCAGGCGGCGGGCGCCGTCGTCAGCGCTCAGGGCACGCAGGACGCGAACGGCCCGGTCAACGGCCGGCACCAGGCGGAGGGACCGCCCTGGAGAGGCTCGTTTCCGGAGAGCTGCGCGCGCCATATTCGGTATATCGAACGAAGTTCACTATGCAAGACAACCGTACAACGCCGCGCCGGTGGACGTCAAGGGGGCGGGCCACTGGAGGGCCACGAGGTCTCTTGGAGAAACCTGCTCCCAAGAGCAGGAGACGACGGCCCCCGGGCGAAACTGGCGAGTGGAGACTGCTGGCGATTTTCCTGCATCACGCCACGTTACCCGCTTGCTCATCGGCCGCGCGCTGCGTCCCGCAGGGGACGAGAGTGGAGGGGCAATGCCATGAACCTGCGAACCATCCTGATCCTGGCCTTCCTGCTGGTCTTCTGGGGCATCCCAAGCGCGCTCGGCATCCTGACGGACTGGTTCTGGTTCGTCGACCTGGGGTTCCAGGGCGTCTTCCGCATCCGCCTGCTGGCGCAGGGAGGGCTGTTCCTCCTCGGGGCCGCCGCGGCGCTCGGCCTCGTCATGGGCAGCGCCGCTCTCGCCGACCGCCTGAGCCGCCGCGCCGTAGGACTGGTGGAGTTTCCGGGGAGCGCGCACGTCCGCGCCATGGAACCGTCCTTCAGGCTCGCGGTGGCCGGCGGCAGCCTGGTGATCGCCCTGATGGCGGCCGGGTCACTGGCCGGGGGCTGGAGCGAGGTCCTGCGCTTCCTGCGGCCCACCCCCTTCGAAGC
>JACQHU010000205.1 GCA_016198805.1 Armatimonadota bacterium | reverse complement strand
GGCCACAAACGCCAGCGCATCGCCCAAGGTCAGGAAACCCAGCCGGCGGAGTTCATCTCCCGAGATCGCCGTGACGTACGCCGGGCTCGTCTGGGTCGGCTGCGGCCGGCGGCCGGGCGAGACGACGTCGGGCAACTCAAACTCCGGCGGAGGCTCCTGCGCGGTGATCGGGGGGGAACTGCCCAGGAGGAATATCGCACAGAACGCGAGCGTACGCAGAAGGAACTGCACCTGCCCACCTCCTCTGCCTCGAAGGCGTGTGGCATCGGTGCAGGCAGGTCTTCTGGCTCCGGGTCATCGCAGGAGACCGGCCTTCCCGGGGTTCCCCCCAGTGGCCGTGGCGGGCCTCCTACTCGCCGTCACAGCGGCGGGACCGCGTCGGACTCTCCCGCCCTTGGGCGGGATCACCGACTTCCCTATTCTGACGCGGGGCCGGGCCGCCCCGCGTCCACCTGCACCGCCTGTCTATGCCGTACTACGCACTGATTCGCAGCCGCGTGGCGCGACTCCTGCCGGTCACCGCTCTATCCGCGCACGGGCCTCTTGCGCCAGACGCCTGGCCCGCTCGTTCCCCGGCTCCAGACGCAGGGCTGATGCGGCCAGTTCGAGCGCCCGCCGGGCGTCTCCCTGTTCCAGCAGCATTTCGCCCAGCGCGACCCGCGCCTCGACCTGCGTGGGGTCCAGCGCGATCGCGCGCTGGTAGGCCGCGGCGGCTTCGCGGTGCCGGCCGGCCTCGCGGTACTGGTTGGCCAGGCCGACGTGGAACGGCGCGTGGTCCGGCGCCATGTTGACCGCCCGCTCCATGAACGGGATCCCGAGCGCCGGACGCCCGAGCGAGGCGTAGGCAAACCCGATCAGGTAGGTGGCGTCGGCGTCGAGATCCCGGGCGGGGGCAAAGCCCACGATCGGCGGAAAGGTCGGGCCGCGCAGCCGATGCAGGAGCCGGTCGATCTCCTCAACCGTGTCGGCGTAGAGTGATCGGGGCGTGATGAACTCCAGTGTGGGACGATCGTCGGTGTGCGGCGCCCGGATGCCGCCGACCAGCTGCGGCAGGCGATCCTCGCCGATGACATAGGCCGCGAAGAGCGCCAGGGGATGCCAGATCCCGATCGACTCGAGATCGTCGCGCACACCGGGCGTCTGCGCCATCGCGACGGTCAGCCGCGGATACTCCCAGGCCACGGGGTCCACCGACCCGACCAGCAGGATGTCGCCGAGCCCCGAACTCCAGAGGCTGGTGTAAGGAAACGCCGCCTGAAACGTCGCCACCAGGAGGGCAAACTCGGGCGACGCCAGGCTGTGCGTGTGCACCCACTGCACCATCACGCCGCCCGGACGCATCCGTGCGCGGACGGTCTGGTAGAACTCCAGCGTGTAGAGCGATCCGATCCCCGCCACCCAGAGGTCGGATGGGTCGGAGATCACCACGTCGTACTGGTCCGGGGCGGCCAGCAGCCTGTTGCGGCCGTCGGCCACCATCACCCGCACCCGCGGGTCGTCCAGGACGCGGAAGTTGACGCCGTCGAAGAACCGCGCGGCCTCCAGTCCTGCGGGTTCCAGTTCGACGATGTCGATGCGCCGCACCGGATAGCGCGCCACGGCCGCGGCGGTGACCGCCGTCCCCAGTCCCAGGATGAACACGTCGCGCGGCGCGGGGTGCAGCAGCATGGGGACGTGCCCCAGCAGCAACTGATTCGCCATGTCCGTCGGATACGTCGACGCATCGGTCTTCCCGTTGGATCGGTAGAGCAGGTGCTCGCCGGACTGGTCCACCGAGATCGTCGAGTTGATGCCGTCGCGGTAGTACAGGATCCGCATCTCACTGGCGGCTTTCCTGAGCCCTTCCACTGAACCGTACCACGGGGCATAGAACCCGCTGCCCGCCGCCAAGACCTCGCGCGGCCAGGGTGGGAGCGTCACGATGATCAGCACGGCAATGGCGGCGGGGGCCATCAGCGGCACGCGGCGGGGCCGCGGCCGCCCGGATGCCAGCAACACCGAGACGCCGGCCAGGAGGTTGGCCACGGCGCCGATGACGATGGTCGCCCGCAGTCCCACGGCCGGCACCAGCGCGAATCCCGCCAGGTACGCGCCCAGTACCGTCCCCAGGGTGTTCGCGGCGTACGCGGTCCCGATGGTCCGTCCCATTCGCGCCATGGCGCCGCCCAGGCTGCCCACCACAGCCGGGAAGGTGGCCCCCAGCAGCAGCGAGGGGAAGAACGCGACCAG
>JACQHU010000195.1 GCA_016198805.1 Armatimonadota bacterium | reverse complement strand
GTGATCGTCGGCGCCGACCGCATCGCCGCCAACGGCGACGTGGCCAATAAGATCGGCACGTACACGCTGGCGCTGCTGGCCCGCGCCCACGGGCTGCCCTTTGTCGTCGCGGCGCCGACCTCCACGATTGATCTCGCGACGCCGTCGGGAGACCAGATCCCCATCGAGGAGCGTGATGCCAGCGAGGTGACGCACGCGGGCGGCCGCCGCATCGCGCCCGAGGGGGTCGCGGTCCGCAATCCGGCGTTCGACATCACCCCGCACCACCTGGTGACCGGCATCGTGACCGAGGCCGGCATCGCCTGGCCGCCGTATGAGCGCAGCCTGGCGGACCTGGTCGCGAAGGTCGCGCTCGCCAGCGATGCCCCGCGCAGCCGCCCGACGTGAGATGGCAGCCCCGGCGGCGCGTGCTCGGGCGATGCGGCATCTGGTGCTGGCTGCGCTGGCCCTGCTCTGGGTTGGGGCCGTGGTGCAGAGCATCACCTACCGCGATGTGCTGTGGTTCCGCTACTACGTCGTCAACCTGGTGTGGCTGCAGGACGTCTTCCTTGTCCTCGGGGCGATTGGTGGGGCGCTGCTGGTGTCCGGCGTCCTGCACCGCCGGCCGACGCCTGGGCGATGGGCGCAGCCACCACTGGTCAGCATTATCATCCCGGCGAAAGACGAGGTCCGGGTCATCGACGGTGCGGTGCGTTCGGCCTGGGCGCAGCACTACGAGGGGGGCGTCGAGGTCATCGTCGTCGACGACGGCTCCACCGACGGCACCCGCGACGTGCTGGAACGGCTGGAGGCTGAGGGCCCCCTGGTCGTGGTCTCGACGCCGGCGGGGAGCATCGGCAAAGCCGCGGCCCTGCAGGTCGGCGTGGCGGCGAGCCGGGGCGACCTGATCGCCGTCTTCGACGCGGACGTCAGGCTCGATCCGGACGTCATGGCGCGCATGGTGCCTCATCTGGCCGACCCGCGCGTCGGCGCGGTCCAGGGCCGCCGGTTGGTCTACAACGCCTCGCGAAACCGGTTGACCCGATTCCAGGATGACGAGTACCGCATCTTCCAGACCCTGATGCAGCGGGCACGCCAGGCGGTGGGCGGGTTCGTCTGCCTGGCCGGCAACGGCCTGATTGTCAAGCGGGCCGCGCTGGAAGCAGTCGGCGGCTGGAACCCCGAGGCCCTGACGGAGGACATCGACCTCAGCGTCCGGCTGCACCTGGGCGGGTGGGAGATCCGCTATTGCTACGAGGCCCAGATCGGCGAGGAGGCAGTGGTGCAACTGCGTGATCTGCTCCGGCAGCGGGAGCGCTGGTTCGAAGGCGCCCTGCTCTGTCTGGGCGAGTACCTGCCCCAGATCCTGCGCAGCCGACTCCCACTCTTACGCCGGATCGACACGCTCTTCTTCCTGTCGGGATCACTCCTGAGCGTGCTCGCGGTGCTGACCGGATATCTGTACGCGGTGATCGGCATGCTCCTGGAAGCCGTGGTCTACATCCAGCTCCCGGCGTCGGTCATGGCGATCGCCTCGGCCCTCCTGACGGCGGGCGTGCTGGTCGGGATGACCGGAGAGGTGGGCTTCCACCCCATCCGCCTGGCCGGGGTGTTCGCCCGCTGGACGTTGTACTCGTTTCACACGCTGGTCATCGTCCCGATGGCGATCCGCCGATACGTCTACGGCACCGTCACCGGGGCCCGGGACTGGCGCAAGACGGCGCACGAGGGGGTCGGGCCTCATTGACCGTCATGCGCGCGGGGCTGGAAGGCATGGCTGATCTCAGGCCAGCCGGGCGTAGACCTCTCGGAGCCGGCCGCCCACCCGTTCGAGGGAGTGCGCCTCAGCGAACCGGCGGGCCTGGTGGCCCAGGCGTTCCCGCAGTTCCGGTGAAGCGGCCAGCGTCCCAAGGATCCGGCTGAACTCATCGACGTCGGCGCCGAGCAGGCAGTTCTTGTCGTCGACAAATCGTCCCGTGAAGCACTCGACGTCCCGCAGCACCAGCGGCCGGCCCGCGGCGGCGGCCTCCAGCACCGCGATGCCCTCGTTCTCGACGGCGCTGGGGAAGAAGAAGATATCGCCGGCCGCATACGCCTCGGTGACATTCTCGACATACCCGGGGAATCGCACGTTCGGCGGGGCATCCTCGATGATGCGACGCGTCTCGCGCTTCACGGCGGCGGGCAAGCGGCCGAACCAGACGAACGTCAGGTGCGGGAGCCGTCGCGCCACCTCGCAGAACAGGTCGACGCCCTTCCGCATGAGCACCAGCCCCACCGCGAAGGCAACGACCCCGCGTAGCAGGTGCCGGCCCCGCGCCAGCGACCGGGCACGCTGCAGCGACTGGAACCGTTTCAGATCCACGCCGTTGCTGACGACCTCGATCGGGCGGGTTACCCCGGACCGCTGCAGCACGCGCCTGGTGTAGGCCGTCGGCACGATCACCACGTCGGCCTTGTTGTAGAAGTACGTGAGCGCACGACCGACATACGGCGCGAGGGAGTCGCTCATCACGAACGTGTTGGCGAAGTCTTCGGCGGTCGTGTGGGCCGAGATGATGACCGGATTGCGGCTGCTGAACTTTTCGGCCAGATAGAGGGAGCGCGGTCCGATCCGGTGCAGGTGGAGAATATCGAACGGCTCGGCGGGATCGGTGGTCACCGTCACGCCGGCCTGCCGCAGGGCCCGCACCTGGTTCTCGCAGGCCTGGCGGATCCCGCTGCTCCAGGCAGACTCCCGGTCGAACTCGAGGTAGACGCAGACCTTCACGAGGTCCCCCAGTGCTCCCCCGTCGGTCTACAGGGTCTGTTCGCTGCGACGGTCGCCCCCCCTGCCAGCCCGAAACCCGAATGACCGGTCTCCGGCAGATCGCATGACACCGGCTGGACGCCGGTCCTCATCGCATGCTACACTACCGCCACGTTTGGCGATGACGGGGACGGCGCGGCGGCCCCCGCCCTAGCGAGCCGGAACGGAGTGCAAGCCGGTGGCGTCGCCGCCGACAGCCCATCACCCCCGAGCCGCGGCCCGAGCGGGGACCCTTCGGGTGCCCCCGTGTAGGCACCGCTGGCCGCTCCCCCGTGATCGGGAGCCGGAGAGCCGCCGGGCCGCTCTACGCCGCCTGGCGGAACCAGGGTGGTACCGCGGGAGCATCCCGTCCCTGATCGGAGGGCACGGGATGTTGTCGTGTCAGCGGGGAGCACGGAGATCAGCAGCACGGCCCCAGGGAGAGGGAAGGGAGACCATGGGTCAGTTTCGCCCGGTGCTGACGAAGGTCGAATTCCCCGCGCTGGAGCGGGAGATCCTGGAGTGGTGGCGCGACCGCGGCATCCTGGCGCGGTACCTGCGCCGCAACGAAACGTCCCCCCAGCGGTTCGCCTTTCTGGACGGGCCCATCACGGCCAACAATCCCATGGGCATCCACCACGCGTGGGGCCGCACCTACAAGGATCTCTTCCAGCGGTACCGGACGATGCGGGGCTTCCGCCAGCGGTACCAGAACGGCTTCGACGGCCAGGGCCTGTGGGTCGAAGTGGAGGTCGAGCGCGAGCTGGGCTTCAAGAGCAAGCGCGACATCGAGGGCTATGGTATCGCGCCGTTTGTCGAGCGTTGCCGGGCCAGGGTCCTGCGCTTCGCCGACCTGATCAGCCAGCAGTCGCTCCGCCTGGGCTACTGGATGGACTGGGACCACTCGTATCACACCATGTCCGATGACAACAACTACATGATCTGGCACGTCCTGAAGCGCTGCTGGGAGCGGGGCATGATCTACAAGGGCCATGACTCCATGCCCTGGTGCCCGCGCTGCGGCACCGGGATCTCGGAGCACGAGATCGTGACCGAGGGATACCGCGAGCTGACCCACCCGGGCCTGGTGGTGCGATTCCCGCTGATCGAGGAACCCGGCCGCTCGCTCCTGATCTGGACCACCACGCCCTGGACGCTCACCAGCAACGTGGCCGCCGCGGTGCACCCGGACCTGACCTACGTGCGTGTCCGGCAGAGCGAGGAGGAATTCTACCTGTGCGAGCCCACGCTGGGCATCCTGGTCGGGCGCTATACCGTCCTGGACACTCTGCCCGGGGCCGCCCTGGTCGGCCGCCGCTACCAAGGGCCGTTCGATGACCTGCCGGCGCAGGAGGGCGTGGACCACCGCGTGATCCCCTGGAAAGATGTCAGCGCCGAGGAAGGGACCGGCATCGTACATATCGCGCCAGGCGCCGGTGCCGAGGACTTTGCGCTGGGCAAGGCGTTCGGGCTGGCGGTGCTGGCGCCGCTGGACGAGTTCGGCGTTTTCGTGGCGGGGTATGGGGAGTTCGAAGGCCGGTCGGTGGCCGAGGTCGCCGGGCCCATCGAAGCGCGGTTGCGCGAGAAAGGGCTGCTCTACAAGAGCGAGCCCTACACGCACCGCTATCCGGTCTGCTGGCGCTGCGACAGCGAACTGGTCTTCCGGGTGGTGGACGAATGGTTTATCGCCATGGATCCCATCCGGCAGGCGATGATGGACGTGACCCGGCAGATCCGCTGGATTCCTGAGTTTGGGCTGGACCGCGAGCTGGACTGGCTGCGCAACATGCATGCCTGGATGATCAGCAAGAAGCGCTATTGGGGCCTGGCGCTGCCGATCTACGAGTGCCAGGAATGCGGGCAGTTTGAAGTGATCGGGTCGAAGGAGGAACTGCGCGAGCGCGCCACCTCCGGGTGGGAGGAGTTCGAGGGCCACTCGCCCCACCGGCCCTGGATCGACGCCGTGAAGATCCGTTGCACGGGCTGCGGCGCGACGGTCTCGCGGATCCCCGACGTCGGCAACCCCTGGCTGGACGCCGGCATCGTACCCTTCTCGACGCTGGTCGATCGCGCCACGGGCAAAATCTCCTACCTTGACGACCGCCGCTACTGGCGCGAGTGGTTCCCGGCGCACTTCATCACGGAAGCCTTCCCCGGCCAGTACCGTAACTGGTTCTACTCCCTGCTGGTCATGAGCACGGTGCTGGAGAACCGGCCGCCCTTCGAAGTGTGCCTGGGGCACGCGATGATCCGCGACGAGCAAGGGCGCGAGATGCACAAGTCGTGGGGCAACGCCATCGAGTTCGAGGAGGGGGCTGACCGCATCGGTGCCGACGTGGCGCGGTGGATGTTTGCCACCCAGAACCCGGCGGCGAATATCAACTTCGGCTACGGGCCCGCTGACGACACCCGCCGGCGCGTGATCCTCCCCTGGTGGAACGTCTACGCGTTCTTCGTGACGTACGCGTCACTGGAGCGCCTGGACTTTGCGGCGCTCCTGGGGTCGCCGCCGCCGCTGCGGCTGCTGGATCGCTGGATCCTGTCGCGCCTGGCCGGCCTGGCCGCGACCCTGCGCGACCGCCTGGACGACTACGACTCTGCCGGGGCCGTCCGCCCGGCCGAGACCTTCATCGAGGATCTCTCGACCTGGTATGTGCGCCGCAGCCGCCGGCGCTTCTGGAAGAGCGAGGACGACGCCGACAAGCGGGCGGCGTACTTCACGCTCTACACCGTCCTCCGCACGCTGGTCGTCGCCCTGGCCCCGGTGGTGCCATTTGTGACCGAGGCCATCTACCAGAACCTCGTGCGCAGCGTCGAATCCGACGCGCCCGAGAGCGTGCACCTGTGCGACTTCCCTGAGCCCCAGGCCGCCTGGCGTGACCCCGCTCTGGAGGCACTCATGGGGGG
>JACQHU010000197.1 GCA_016198805.1 Armatimonadota bacterium | reverse complement strand
CTACGGCAAGACGAAGCCTCCTGGGGCAGTTCGCGCGTTCCCTGGGACTGGCCGGTGGCGTGGTACCGTGACCGAAGGCGGGCGCGATCCGGTGGTCTTCATGGCCGCGCGGTTGCCCGGACCCGAGGATCCCGCGGAATGCAGGCCGGCGGCGGCGCATGTCGACGACGTCGTCCAGAAGACCCGCGAGACGCTGAGACGCCACCTGGAGCAGCAGATCTCTCTGCTGGATGCCAGCACGTCGGCTACGGCAGCATCAACGACACGCACCAGACTGCTGGCAAATCTGTGGGCAACGCTGGCGCTATTCCGGACATGCCAGTAGGCAGAGTTCCGCCGCGGGCTGGTGCCATCCGCGCCGCTGCCGCGCTTGGCCTCCTGGCCGCCATGGTCCTTCCATCTTCAGCCCGAACCGCAGCGCCGGCTCCCCATGCCGCCTACGATGTGGTCATCCGCAACGGGCGGATCATCGATCCGGAGACGAAGTTCGACGCAGCGGAGTTCGCGGTGGGCATCACGGGGAAAACGATCGCGGCAATCACCCGCGAGCCGATCCGCGGCCGCGTTGAGATCGATGCCGCCGGCCGGGTGGTGGCGCCGGGGTTCATCGACATCCTGTCCTACAACCCGAATAGCTACGGCGTCTGGTACAAGCTGGCCGACGGCGTGACCACGATCCTGGCCATGGAAGGCGCGGCAGTGGACATGGGAGCCTGGTACCGGGCCTATGAGCGATACCGGCCACCCCTGCACTTCGGCGGCGGCTTTCACTACGCGGCGGCCAGGGCTCGCCAGGGCTTGGGACGCTACACCGCCGCCTCTCCCCGGCAGATCGCCCGTCTGACAGTCCTGGCGGAGAAGGCCCTGGAGGCGGGTGCGCTGGGTATCGCCATGACCCTTGAGTACGTCCCGGGAATCAGCGCCGACGAGGTCGAGGCCATGATGCGGGTGGCCGGGCGGTACAACGTCCCGGTCTTCTTCCACGTCCGCTACTCGGACATGGAACCGCCCGGGACGAACCTGGACGCGCTCAACGAGGTCATCGGCGCCGCCCGCAGGACAGGAGCCGCCGTCCACATGCTCCATCTCACCAGCACCGGCGGGACCTTCTCCATGGCGGAATCCCTGCGCCTGCTGGAGGCGGCCCGGCAGGAGGGCCTGGTCATCGCCGCCTGCGCCTATCCCTACCCCTACTGGGCCACCTACCTGAACTCAGCCCGCTTCGATCCCGGGTGGCAGCGGCGATTCCGCATCTCCTACCAGGACCTGCAACTCGCCGGCTCCGACGAACGGCTGACGCCAGCCAGCTTCCGCAACTACCGCCGGCAGGGGAAGATCGCGGTGGCCTACGCGATTCCCGAAGAAGATCTGGTCAACGCCCTGCGCTCGCCCCTGGTCATGATCGGCAGCGACGCCATCCTCGAGCCCGGCAACAACAATCACCCGCGGGCGGCCGGCGCTTTCACCCGGACGCTGTCTGAGTACGTGCGGGAACGAGGCGTGCTCACTTTGATGGACGCCCTGGGGAAAATGACCATCATGCCGGCCCGGGAACTGGAGGCGCAGGTGCCGGCCCTGCGCCGCAAGGGACGCCTGCAGGTAGGCGCCGACGCCGACATCGTCATCTTCGACCCGGCCCGGGTGCGGGACCGGGCCACCGTGGAACGGCCCAACCAGTTCTCCGAGGGCATGGAGTACGTGCTGGTCAACGGACAGGTGGTCAAGGATCCTCGCGGTTTCCACAGACAGGTGCGTGTGGGAGAGGGGATCCGCGCCGTCTTCCGCCGAGCTGAACCGGCAGAAACCCTCCAGCTCAACATCAATGGAAGGGCGGTGCCAGCGTATCAACTGGACGGGGTCACCCTGGTGGACGTCCTATGGCTGAATCAATTCGGATATGCCGTCAACGCGGACCGGCGCTTGCGGGTGGTGACCGTCTCCGCGGCAGGTACGGCGCCAGACGGGTCGGGAGCGTCTAAAGCCCAAGAGCCGTCTGCAGCCACCATTCCGCCGACCCTGTCCGGGTCGAAACGGGTGCAGGAAATCAAGTACACTGTGCGTTTCGGGGCTGAGATGGTCAAGGCATATGGCCTGGACGACCGCGTCTATGTTCCAGTACGCGACCTGTCGGCCATGGGCGCAATCACGGCCTGGGATGGAATGCGCCGGACCGTCGATGTGATGCTCCCGGGCTTCTCACGATGACTCTGCCGCCTGCCCGTGTGCTCGCTGCCACGCTGTTCCTCCTGCTCTGGCTCCTCCCCCGCCCCGCGCTCGCCTTCGACACCTGGTGGCACGCCGAGGCGACGCGGAAGGCGATGGTCGCCAACGGCTTCTCCGGCGACGCCCGGCTGGTGGCCCAGTTCACCAACTACCTGGTCGATTTCTATTCTGTCGCCGGCCACTATCTGGGCGGATTCGAGGCGCTCTACGACCGGCTCCCCGGGGGCCGGTCGAAGAACGCCCCGTCCACGCTCCGCCTGCATCCGGCCGATATGGAGCGTCTGCACTTCGACTCGCTGTTCTCCACTTTCGAGATCACCCGGCAGTGGGCCGTGCTGGAATCGAACACTCGGGCTGCGCTGCGAAAGTACGCGGCCGACCCGTCGGTGAAGCCGGGGTTTCGCCCGATCGTGCTCCTCAGCCTCATCGGGGCAAGCCTTCATGCGGTCCAGGACTTCTACTCCCACTCGAACTGGGTGGATCGGCACGTCGAGAGGAACCCCACACGGCCGGTGCCCGTCTGGTACGAGGTGCCGGACCCCCAGCGGCGGGCGCTGTCGCTGACCACAGGCGCGTACCCTGGCGGGCCCGGGAAGACGAGCCACGATGTCCTGAACAAGGATTCGTCCCAGCAGCGGCTCCACGCCCCGGCGCTTGACGCCGCCACCCGCGCCTCCATCGCCTGGGTCGGCATGCTGATGCAGGATGCGAGCATTCCATGGGATACGCTGAAGGCGTATAACATCGGCAACGATCGAGCGGCCCGCCGCTTCCTGTACGATCTCGACGCCACGTTCCTAACGTCCACATCCATCATCGGCCGGCATTTCGATGGGAAGCAGCCCGTCAAGACCATCTTCCACCGCGACCCCGCGCGTGACCGGATCCTGGCGTTCAAGGCGGCCGTCCTCGTCCTCGGGGGCTACTGGGACAATATGGTGTTGATGGACAACCCATACAGCCTGCCGACCCCGTACTGGGCGGGCTTTCTCGTGTACCACATCGAGCGCGATCTGGCAAAGGGGCTCGTGTACGATGGGCGCGCGCGGTGACCGGCATGCGCAGCCCGGCGGCCGGCTGCCGGCGGAGTCGTCCTGACTTCGTCCAGAAGGAATTGAGCCCCACCTGGGCGTACTGACCGACCAAGCGGGTCGCACCTTCGACCCATACGTCGCACCCGGGATCTGGCCATGCATCGGACTCCGCGACACCGCCTGATCGTTCCGGTTTTGTTTGTCGGCTTGGGTCTGCTGGGCACTCCCTTCCTGCCCGCCCTGGCCACCGGCCACGCCGCCCGCGTCCTGGATCTCTCCTGGCGCCTTGAAGGCCAGACCGCGATCATCACCACTCGCCTCTCCGCGCCGGTCCGCTATCGCACCGCCGCATCCGCCTACGGGGTCGCCGTGGATTTCTGGACGGCCGAGAGCCAGTCCGAGCGGGTCGTTCCTCTGGGCGCCGGTGTCGCCTCGCTGGTGAGCGTGCGGCAACTGACGCCCCACATCGTGCGCCTGAGCGTCACCCTCCGCCAGCCGGCCCGGTTCAAAGTGTTCGCGCGCGAGGATCGGGTCACGGTCACGGTGTTTCCGGAATGGCAGGGCACGGTGCCCCTGCCCCCGAGCGTTGCCTACCAGACGCTGCGCGCGCCCACCCGCGCCGGCCGGGCGCAGGTGCACGTGGTCACCCTGGACCCGCGGGCCCCGGCGCTCACCATCAGACCCGCGCTGGGGGGCGCCGTCATCTCCGCGGCCGAAACGACCAGCGTGGCCGCTGCGCGGCTGGAGGCCGTCGCGGCCATCAATGGCAACTTCTACTCGGGGTATTCAGGCCTGAGCCTGCCGCTGGGGTTGATCGTCATCGAGGGTCGGATCCTTTCCGCACCGCTGCCGCGCCGCACGGTCTTCGCGGTCGACGCAAACGGCCGGCCCTGGATCGGGCCTGTCGAGTTCAGCGGGCGCCTCGTCACGGATGCTGGCGTGGAGGTGCCGATCTCGGCGGTCAACCGTCCTCCCCGGTCGGGAGGGATCGCCCTGTACACACCGGAGTATGGGCCGCTCACGCCGTCCCAGGCGCTCGTGGCCGTGATCCGAGGGGACCAAGTTGTCGGCTTTAGCAGCGGTCGCGTGGCAATCCCGTCGGATGGGTACGCGCTGGCCACCGCCGCATCGCAGCAACACCTCCTTGGGGGTCTCCGCCGGGGGCAGCCGGTGAAACTACACATGGGCCTCTCGCCGGCCGGCATCCACCACGCGATCCAGGGCGGACCGGGCCTGGTGCGCGACGGGCAGATCCACATTCCGTACATGTGGGAAGGTTTCGGCGGCGGATTTACCCGCATCCGCACAGCGCGGTCGGCGATCGGCATCACCTCTGCCGGCAAGGTCCTGTTCGTCACGGTGGACCGGCCCGGGCGCGGGAGCACCGGGATTAACCTGCCCGAACTGGCCGCGCTGATGCTCCGACTCGGGTCCCGCGACGCGATGAACCTCGACGGCGGCGGGTCGGCCACCCTGGTCGTCGGAGGGCGGGTCGTGAGCGCGCTCCCCAGAGGTGGCGAGCGGACAGTCTCCTCGATGCTGGTCGCCCTCCACCGCCCGGTGGAACCCTGATCCCACGATCCCCCCGGGCGGGCACACTTCGCGTTACTCGTTCGTTATACACCAGCAGATAGACTGGAGAACACGGCAAGCGGAGGGCACCGTGCGCTATCCTCCCAAGAGCCAGGCGCCCGAGTATCTCGACGCGCCGGACCAGGATCCTGTGGAGTTCGCGGGCCTGCTGGAGGCCATCCGGCGGACCAACCGCTGGTACGGCGGGCGCACGTTGATCCTTGGCTATCTCCGGCGCTTTGCGGCGGTGATCCCGCATCGCCCCCTGACGATCCTCGATGTCGCGACGGCGTCGGCCGATATCCCGGCGGCCATCGCGGCATGGGCGCGGAAGAGCGGGCTGCCGGTGCGGATCGCAGCCCTGGACATCAACCTGGACATCCTGGCGGCTGCCCGCGAGACGGTCCGCGGCCTGCCCGAGGTCGCCCTGGTCCGCGGCAACGCCATAGCGCTGCCGTTTCCCGATCGCAGCATCGACGTGGTCATCTGCGCCCTGTCGCTGCATCACTTCTCGTTTGACGACGCGGCCGCCGTGCTGCGTGAGATCGACCGCGTGGCCCGGTCGGGGTTCGTGGTCAACGACATCCTCCGGTCCTGGACGGCGTACGCAGGCATCCTCGCCGATACCTGGCTCCTGTCCCGCAATCGCCTGGCGCGGCGCGATGGCCCGCTGTCGGTCCGGCGATCGTTCACCTGGCCCGAGTATCACGACCTCGTCCGCGCCGCGGGTCTGCGCGGCGTTTGGGTCCGCCGTCACCGGCTGATGCGCGCGGTGCTGGTTCGGTGGCCTCAGGGCCTGCACGAACACGAGACCCGGATGCGCCCATCAGGCGAGGCGCGGTATGGACGCTGACGTCATCGTCGTCGGCGCCGGTCCCGCAGGCAGCGCCACCGCCCTGCGCCTGGCGCGGCGCGGGTATCGCGTGACGATCATCGATCGAGCCCGCTTTCCCCGCGTCAAGCCCTGCGGTGAATACCTGAATCCCGGCGCGGTGGCCGCATTGAAGCGGCTCGGGGTCGCCGAGGAGATCGTCGCCGCAGGCACCGCCCTGTCGGGCATGTTCGTGGCGGGAAGCGACGGGACGACGGTGTGGGCGGCGTTCCCGGCCGGATTTGGCCTGCTCGTGCCGCGCGCGCGCCTCGACCACCTGTTGCTCCTGCAGGCCGCCCGGGCCGGCGCAGACGTCATCGAGGCGTGCCGGGTCGCTGCGGCCTTCCCCGGGGCGCGGCCGGCCGTCGCGGTGCGGCACGCCGGCCGGACCGTGCGGCTGACCGCCCGCCTGGTCATCGGCGCCGACGGGCTGCGCTCGGTGGTCGCCCGGCGGGCGGGCCCGCTGATGCCCGTCGCGAACGGCTGCTATACCATCGGCGCGTACTTCGAGCGCCTGAACGTGACAGGCCCGCGCGGCGACCTCCATCTGGGACCAGGCTGGTACGCGGGAGCCGCCCTCTACGGGCACGGGATCGGCAACGTGGTGGCGGCGGCGCCTCGAGCGTTTTTCCAGCGGGTCGGGGGCGATCCGGAGAGGGCCTTCGCCGCGGCCTGCGCGGGGCTGCCGGCGCTGGCACGCATCGTGCGGGGTGCGCGCCGCCTCACCCCCTTCGTCTCGGTCGGACCGCTCGGCTATGCGCGCCGCCGCGCCACCGACGACGGCATCCTGCTGGTGGGCGACGCCGCGGGCACGATCGATCCCATGACGGGCCAGGGGATCGCGCTGGCGCTGCGAGGGGCGGAACTCGCGGCGGAGGTCGCCGACGCCGCCCTGCGATGCGGCGACGCCTCCGCCCGCGCCCTGCGGGGCTACGAGCGGGCGCGGGCACAGACCTTTGGGGACGTGTGGCGGGCGAGCCGGATCCTGCAGTGGATCGGCCGCCGGCCCCGTCTGGCCACCCATCTGCTGCGCCGGCTGGCGCTCAAGCCTCGGCTGGCCACCTGGCTGCTCGGCGCCCTCAGCGAGCCCTGACCATGCACATGGTGCACCACGCGCGCATCGCCGCGCCGTTTGAGGCGGTGTTCGCCCTGGCCTCCGATGTGGAAGCCTGGCCGGCGGTGCTGCGCGACTACCGCTGGTGCCGGGTCCTCGAACGGAGCCCGCAGCGCCTGGTCTTTGCCATGGGCGGCCGCATCCGCGGCTGGCCGGCCCGGTGGGTGGCCGTCCAGGAACCCCGGCCGGAGGAACGCCGTATTGTCTTCCGGCACACCGGCGGCATCACCAGGGGTATGACGGTGGAGTGGCGCTTCGCGGCCTCAGGCGGCGCCCTCGACGTCACGATCATCCATGACCTGGTCATGCGATGGCCCGTGGTGGGCCGGCTGGTCAGCGACGTCATCGTGGGACCGGTGTTCATCGACTATATCGCGCGCAAGACGCTCGCGGCGGTGAAGGCGCGCGCGGAGGCTGTCGCGAGCACATCCACGGGCTAGATCGCGCGCCTACAGAGGGGACGTGTCGGCCATGTCAAACCGCGTCGTCGTGACAGGACTGGGGGCGATCACGCCCATCGGGCACAGTCCCGCGGGACTCCTGCAGGGCATCCAGGAAGGCCGGCCCGGCGTCCGGCAGATCGAGCGGTTCGACCCCTCCCCATTCTCCTGCCACGTGGCGGCCGAGGTGACCGACTTCGAGCCCTCGCACTATCTGGATGCGAAGCAGGTCCGGCGCCTGGACCGCTTCGCCCAGTTCGCGGTCGTCTGCGCCCGGCAGGCCATTGCGGATGCCGGCCTGGACCTCTCCCGCATCAACCGCGAGCGGGCGGGGGTCTTCATCGGCACAGCGCTGGGCGGCGCGTCGTTCGCCGAAGAACAGTACAACATCTACCTGCGGGAAGGCATCCGGCGGATCAAGCCGACCCTGGCGCTGGCGGTCTTCGGCGGATCGGCGTCCTGCAACATCGCCATCGACGCCGGGCTGACCGGGCCCACCAGCGCCAACTCTGATTCGTGCGCGTCAGGAGCGATCGCTATCGGCGAGGCGGCCCGTCTGATCCGTCACGGGGAAGTCGACCTGATGCTCGCCGGCGGCGCCGAGGTCCCGCTCACTCCCATGATCTTCGGCGCTTTTGACATCATCAGGGCCATGTCGACGCGCAACGGCGTCCCGCCGGCGGCCTGCCGGCCCTTCGACCGCGGGCGAGACGGGTTCGTTATGGGCGAAGGGGCCGCGGTCCTGGTGCTCGAGCGCCTGGAGCACGCGCTGGACCGGGGGGCGCCCATCTACGGCGAGATCCTGGGCTACGCCTCGACCAACGACGCGTACCATATGACGGCACCGCTCCCTTCCGGGCAGCAGGCCGCGAGGGCGATGCGTCTGGCCCTCGCCGATGCCGGCCTGCAGCCGGAACAGATCGACTACATCAATGCGCATGGGTCCTCGACGCCGCTCAATGACTCGACCGAGACCCGGGCCATCAAAGCGGTCTTCGGCGAGCATGCCGCGCGTCTGTCGATCAGCGGCACCAAGTCCATGTACGGTCACGCGCTCGGCGCAGCAGGGGCCATCGAGGCGGCCATCTGCATGCTCGCGCTCCGGTGGGACTACCTCCCCCCGACCATCAACCTCGACGATCCGGACCCGGAGTGCGACCTCGACTACATCCCGCACCGGGGACGCGCCCAGCGCGTGGGGTCCATCATGAGCAACTCGTTTGGGTTCGGCGGGATCAACGCCGTGCTGGTCTTCGGCAGGGCCGACGATGCCCTCTCAGTGTAGCAGCACAGCGACATCCAAGGCTAGGACCGCCACTTTCCCTCACAGCCTGGCCAGTCTGGGCATGGTCAACGCGGTGCTGGTCTTCGGTAGGCACGGGTAAGGCAAGGCCAGCCGGGCAGTTCACCAGGATTCGGCAATTGTCGGTAACGATCTTTCACGTGGCTCGTTTCTTGCCAGGCCCGCCCTCGTCACCGGGTTGCGGTTGGGATTCAACCTGACCTTCCTCGGTGTGCTGCTCGGGGAAATGTTCGCCAGTCGCGCGGGCCTGGGGTTTTTGCTGATGTCGTTCGGTGCGGCCTTCGATATGGAGCGCATCCTCGTCGTCATTCTGAAGGTCTCCGTGCCGGCCCTGGCGATCAACGCCCTCCTCCTCGCTCTCGAAAGGCGCATCCGGGGCGGGGCGCCAGAGGTGCGCGCCGTCTAGAGCCGGCCTATCCCCTTCTCCGGCCAGTGTGCGCGCAGTTCGCTCCGTTCGGCCACCAGTGAGGCCGCCAAACCCGCAAGGATCGCCCAGAAGTCCGTTGTGATCCCCGCTAAGGCAAACGGCGTGGCAGCCACCGCGAAGGCCACCGAGCCTCCGAACCGTAGCCTGCTACCAAAGGCCGTCTCCAGGGCATCCTGGAGTGATGAGAGGATGGCCAGACCTGCGAGGATGAGCACGTACGCACACGGCAAGATCCCGAGAAGCGAAGTGACAGGGGGTGGCCGCTAAGGCGATGGTCAGCGAAAACACCGCGGCAATGAGGTTGGCCCAGTAGCGGCTGGGCGACGGGCCGACGTCGGGCGCGGCCACGATGGCTACTCCTGTGCGGGCGACCGTCGGAAAGTGTCCCTCTCTTAGGGGGCCTGACCCGTGCCTATACTGATCCCTACCGCCACGTGGACCCGCTGATTGACGACTCCTCAGGTCCATGCCCAGGCCTGCGCGCTGAGGTCATTCGCAGATGCGAATGTGCGGCCGGGCTAGAAGCTGCGGCGCACAAAGTGGATGCTAGCTTCCCTTGCCTTGGTCTAGTCGCGATAGGGCCGGCACAAGCGGGGCTGAAAGCACCGGTGGCGTGCGAAGTTGAGAAACTACGGGTGCCAGCGCACCCGCCCGCGCTCATCGACGCCGAGGACGCCCGTCTTCATCCGGTCATAGAGCATCTCTCGCGGCGCGCCGTGACGCCCTCGAAAGCCTCTTCACTACGGCGGACCAGCGTCTCCTGGCGCTGATCAGTGAGAGAGATCAGGGCCATGCGGCGTTGTCAGCGGCGGGTCTGCAGCGAGGCTGGGTTGAGCCAGGCCTCAAAGTCCTGACCGATCGCCGACAGCGCCAGCGTGATCGCCACGATGGCGAGCGCGGGAGGGAGGGCCCACCAAAGCCAGGCCTGCTGGAGGAAAAGCAGCGGATAGACGAACGCCCGGTCAAGCATCATCCCCCAGCTCT
>JACQHU010000193.1 GCA_016198805.1 Armatimonadota bacterium | reverse complement strand
GACCGTGGAAGGGAATCGCTTCCTTCTGAATGATGCGGTCCCAGACCTGACCGGTCTCCCCCAACCCCCGCGTCGCCAGTTCGAGAAAGGTCCAGAAGTCCGGGAAGGCGGTGCCGATGCGGACATGCGCCTTCTGCTGGTGCCTGAGACTATGCTCAACAAAGCTCCTGTCAACGAACGGCGAGTCGATGGATGAGGTGATCTCGTCAATAGTAAGGCCTTGCTTGCGCAGGGCCCTTGCGGTCTCGATGCTTTCTCGGCGCTCTTCCAAGACGAGCGCCTTGAGGCGGAGGTAGTGCGCAGCTACATTGCCCAGGTACTGCTTGCGGCGGTTGTACTCGAAGCCGATGAGGCTCCAGAGTCGGATGAGATTCTGCGGCCGGCTGGAGATCTGGAGCCGGAGGCGAACAGAAATCTCACCATCCTTGCGAACGCAATCTGCTTCTTCCGGCAGAAGCGTACTCTCAACACCAAACCCCGACAACCAGGACTCAACCCTTTCAAGGAATCGAATGCCGCTGCCCGCACTCCGCTGTCGCTTATTCAATGAGAGGACCGGCCCATAGAAGTTGTACGGGTGCCCTGTAACGGTCTTCGGGCTAGTCAACTCTGCCCCAAACAGCGCTGCCAGGTACAGGCGCTTCATCCATAGGGGCGCACGGTGAAGCCAACCCGGCAGGGCAAAGTCCCGTTCTGTCTTCTTGCCAGCAGTGGTACCCAAGCATGTAAGGAGCACTGCGAGAGCTGTCGATACTACATGGACGGAAAACTCCGTCGCATCGAATTCCCTGAGACCATATCTGGTATCGATGGCGTGTGATCGCTGACGCCTGTAGATCCGTGATGGAACGAATCCCACGGCGGTAACGTCACGGCGGACGGCCTCCAGGTCCTCAGGGCGACCGTAAAACGCCAATAGGGAACCACCGTTCTTCGAGAAATGCAGGGTTCCGTCGCCCTGGATGAATCCCATGAGCTTGATCAGGCAGGGAAGCTTCGGATGACTCATCCGCAGCGGCAGCAAGCCCCGCCCGCGAAGGACCTTCAGAACCTGGGCCAGACCGTTGGCATGGCCGCGGTAATTCCTGCGCACGTCGTCCTCTGTAACCAGTAGTTTGTCAGAGGGGGCTTCGTAGGGGACCCCTTCAAAGGGGTAGACTGAGACATGCTGGCCGGCGTCAAGGTCTCTGAGAGGAATCATCCCTTGGGGTGTCAGGAACGGATGGTCGGCCGTGGCGACGACTTCTCGGCCCGACTCGGTCACGATCTTGAACACGGCCGCAGTCGGGCGAGGTGCTTCGATAAACGCCACGATCTCCGTGTCCCCGACTTCGGTATGGGGGTTGACGCACTTGATTCGCTCTTTGCCCCAGCAGCTAAGAAAGTCAACAATCTTTCGATGATAGCCAAATTCGCTCAGGACTTTAGTATTTTTTTCTAAACAATTGACGTCGTAACCCACCCCGCCAGGTGAGATGACCCCCTCCTCCGTATCGAACGCCGCCACCCCGCCCACCGGGAAGCCGTACCCCCAGTGGATGTCCGGCATCGCCAGCGAGCGGCCCACGATCCCCGGCAGCGTGGCAACATTCGCCACCTGCTCGAAGGCCTGCTCCTCGCCCATCAGCCGGAGCATCTTCTCGTCGGCGTAGATCAGCCCGGGAACCCGCATGCCCGGTTTGTAGCCCACCGGGATCTCCCAGCGGTAGTCGTCGATCTTCTTGAGGATCTGGGTCCAGGGTGCAGCCGTCGGCCTGCTCATCTCACATCACCCTGTTCGTCTTGCGTTGCCCGGCTGTGCAACGTCGTCCCTGAGCTTCCCGGCGCTTCCAACCGCCATCCACCAAAAAGGGCCCCGCATGGGTGCCATGGGGGCCCGCTGGTCGATCGGTGAACGGTGCCTAGTAGGGCACCGCCTCCACGGCTCGCAGTTCCGGGATTTCCTGCTTCAACATCCGCTCGATCCCGGCCTGCAGTGTCATCATGGAGTACATGCACCCCACGCAGGCGCCGGCCAGGCGGATCTGCACGATGCCGTCGGTGATATCGATCAATTCGATATCGCCGCCGTCACCCTGGACGGAGGGTCGGATCGTCTCCAGCACCCGCTCGACCCGGGCCCGCAGGCCCTGGTCCTGCTCCTCGACCTGCGTCTGTTGGGTCATCGCGCTCCTCCGTCAGTTGGTGGTGGCGTCCTCACAAGGGTCGGGCTCGCCGTCGTCGTCCCGGGTCCGGAACGAGTGGCCGCATCCGCACGTCTCGACCGCGTTCGGGTTGCGCACTGTGAAGCCTTCGCCCGAGACCGACCGGATGTAGTCGATCTGGGCCCCGGCCATCACGCGGGACGTCACGGGATCGACCAGGACCTCGATCCCGTTCTGCGCGACCACTTCGTCATCGGCGCGCCGCTCGCGGTCGAACGCCATCCCGTAGGTGAACCCGTGGCAGCCGCCCTTGGTGGTGAACAGCCGCAGGCGCAGATCCGGATCTTCTTGCTGCTTGAGGATCTCCACCAGCTTGGCGGCGGCCTGCGACGTGATCGTAATCATACGCTCCTCCGCACTCGTCGCTCTGCTCCTCTGGTGGCATTGTAGCCCCGATCGGACGCCGGCGCAAGCGCGGAGGGCGACAGCGTGACGCGACTGCCCGAGCAGGGTGTCGGGCCCGGCGCAAGTATTACTGTGCAGGGAGTCCATCCGGAGGGATCGTGGACCAGGAGAACCGCTTCGACCGCCTGATTCCCTGGCTGATACTGGGCGCAATCGCTCTCCGCGCCGTCGTGGCGGCTGTGACTCCGCTGCTGGACGACGAGGCATTCTACTGGCTGTGGTCGCGCCGCCTGGACTGGGGATACGCGGAACATCCCCCGGCGATCGCCTACATCATCTTTCTCACGACTTGGGGGGCGCACGGACTGTTCTGGGTCCGCCTGGGCCCGCTGCTTGTGGGCGCAGCCACCACCTACTCGCTGTTCTTGCTCGGGAGGGAGCTGCTCGGGAGCCGGGCCGGGTTCATAGCCGCAGCGCTCTTCCAGATCGTGCCGGTGTTGGCTGGCGGCGGCTTCGTGGCGAGCCCCGACGCCCCGCTGTTCCTGGCGTGGACCCTGGTGCTGCGCTTCGCCTGGCAGGCCCTGCACGGCCGGCCCGGCCGGTGGACCGCGGCAGGCCTGGCGATGGGCCTCGGGATGCTGAGCAAGCTCTACATCGTCACGCTGGGCGCCGGCCTGGCCATCTACCTGCTGCTGCACGCCCGCGCGTGGCTGCGGCGCAGAGAGCCATACCAGGCGGCCGCGCTGGCCGGGCTCTTCTTTCTGCCTGTGCTCTACTGGGACGCCACGCACGATTGGTCTTTCGTGCGCCTCCTCGCCGTCGGCCGCCACCACACGCTCAGCGGCTGGGCCGGAGTGCAGGATATCCTCACCCGCCAGGTGTTCGGATTGGCCCTGTTGGTCTTCCCGGTCTTCCTCTACACCCTCGGTGTGGCCTGGGGCCGGCAACGCGACGATCGGTTTGCCTTTCTCTTCTGGACATCGCTGCCGGCGATGGTTGTCCCGCTCACAGTGGAATTCATCGACGGGACGGCGGCGGGCACATGGTTTGCTCCGGCGTACCTGGGCCTGTCCCTCGTCGTCGGCGCCCTGTGGAACCGGCTCATCGCCTGGCTGGCAGGCGCCAGCGCCGCCGTGATGCTCGGCAGCATGGCCTTCCTCGTCGTGCCGGGGCTTCCCGTGCCCGGGGGTGAAGACCTCTACGGCTGGGAGGAAGCGGCGGCGCGCGTCCGCCAGGAGATGCAGGCGCTCGGCGATCGGGCAGTGATCGTCGCCGAACGATACCAGGCTGCCTCGCTTCTCGCGTACTACACGCGAGACACCGTCCCCGTGGTCCTCGTGACCTGCCCCAACCCGGCGTCAGTCTGGCCGAGGCCGGAACACTTCGCGGACGCCGACGGTGTTGCGGCGCTGGACGCCAGGTGGACCCCGCGCGTCAAGTGGGAGGAGCACTCCGCCCGCGTTGAGGAGATGCCGCCGTTGACCGTCACGGTCCGGGGCCGGACGCGGGCATTCCGGATCTTCCGCCTTCGGGGGCTGTCCCCCCGTGCTAGCGCCGGGGAGCGGGCGAGTTCCTGCGCTTCGGAACGGGCTTCCGTCCGGGCCTTCGACCTGACCGCTCCGCCGGCTGCGGCCGGTCACGCCGGGCATCAACCGGGCAGAGAAATCCGAACGGCTCGCGGCCGGCCCTGAACTGGTGCGGTGTCCCGGGGGGGATGAACACGAAGTCCATCGGCCGGACGCGATGCACGGCGTCGCCGATCCGCACCTGCCCGCGGCCGCGCACGACCAGCACCCCGTGGGCGTGATGGTGGCGCTCGAAGGACGAGTAGCCGCCGGGCGCGATCTCGAAGTAGCGCAACTCGAACGCGGTCGGATCGTTGCGGCCGACCAGGATAAACCGCTCCACCCCACTCCAACTCATCGGCCCGTCGGCCGCGGATTTATAGGGGATTGACGGGATGCCCACCCAGCGGTACCGCGCGGGATCGAACCTAGCCACTTTCGGCCGGGGCCCGGCGGGCCGCCTCACGGATGCACCACGACCTTCAGCGCCGGCCCGGCGGCCCTGATCAGCGCGTAGCCGCGCGCGGCGTCCTCCAGCGGCAGCCGGTGCGTGATCAACCGCGCCACCGGCAGGCCTTCGGCCAGCAGGCGGAGCCCCTCGCGCGTGTCGTCTGGTCCGGCCGAGTAACTGGGGACGATCGCGATCTCCTTGAAGAACAGGTCATGCGGCCGCAGCGGCCAGGCCGCATCCGGCGGCGTGGGCGTGAAGACCACCAGCGTGCCGCCCGGTGCCACGCACTCCAATCCTGCTTCCAGCGCCTCAACGCTGCCGGGGCCGACAATGGCGACATCTGCCCCATCGCCGCCGGTGGCGCGGCCGACGGCCTCGCGCAGCGGCTTCCGCGCGGTATCAATCACCACGTCGGCGAAAGGCGCGGCAGCCGCAACCCGCGCCGGCACGCGGTCGGCGCCGATGAGCAGCGGCGGGCCGGCCGCCCGCCGCAGCGCCATCAGGTGCAGCAGGCCCATCACTCCCAGCCCGATCACCAGGACGCGGTCCTCCCCGCGCAGCCGCGCGCGGCGGATCGACTTCGCCACGCACGCCAGCGGCTCGACGAACGTCGCGGTGTCATCATCCAGCGCGTCCGGGAGGCGTACGGTGTCGGCCGCAACCGCGGGGGCCTGCGCCACCGCGTAGGTGGCCAGGCAGCCGGGAATCAGCCGCCGCGGTCGCCAAGTGGCGCAGTGCACGTGGTCGCCGCGCCGGCACGCGCGGCAGACGAGGCAGGACGCGTGATGGTGCACGAACACCCGGTCGCCGGGCTGGAACGCGACCCCATCGGCAACCTCGACGACCTCCGCGACGGGCTCGTGCCCCAGCGGTACCGGCGCCTTGCGGGCCAGATACCAATCCATAACCTCACCGGGACACAGGCCGCAGGCGCGGATGCGCACGAGCATCTCGCCCGACCGCAACGGCGGCAGGGGAACGTCTTCGAGCCGCAGGTCGTCCGGGCCGTGGAAGACAACGGCCCGCGCGGTGGCGGGCCGCACTACCGCCATTGGTTCCCGTCGGGGAGGATGGCGTACTTCACGCCGATGCCGCGGTCCAGATCGTCAAACACCTGGCGGATGTCGCCCAGCGGCCGCACGTCCGTGATGAACTCGGCCGGCCGGATCGCGCCGGAGCCGAGCAGCGCCAGCGCCTCGCGCACGTCGCCGGTGCGGTAGTGAAACGTGTTGATGAGGTCCACTTCGCCGTAATGCAGCCGCGTGGCATCGAACCCGGGCGTGCTGCCCTTGGGCAGTCCCCCGAAGAGCAGCACCCTTCCGCCGGGCGCGACCCAGGAGGGCGCCGCCCGCCAGACGTCCACGGAACCGGTGCACTCCACCAGGACCTCGGGCCCCTCGCCGGTCAGCGCGCGCAGCGCCTGCCCCGCATCGGTCTGGGTCATGTTGACGACGTAGCGGGCGCCGGCGCGCTCGGCGAGCGCCAGTGCGGCCGGACGGCGGCCCACCGCGATGACCTCCAGGCCCCGGCGGCTGGCCTCCCGCACGTGCAGCAGCCCGATGGATCCCATGCCGACCACCGCGACCGGGTGCCCGCTGGTGGCGCCCACCCGGTTCCAGCCGTGCAGCACGCAGGCCAGCGGCTCCAGGAACGCGGCCTCGATGTACGAAAGGGTCTGCGGCTTCGCAAACAGGTGCCGGCTCGTCACGCGGGCCGGCAGGAGGATCAGGTCGCCGTAAGCGCCGAGCGCGATGGCGTCAAAGAGCCGCTCGCAGAGGTTCTCGTGCCCGCGCCGGCACGGCCCGCACTCCAGGCACGCGGCGGTGGGGGTAAAGACGACGGGGTCACCCGGGCTGACACCCTGGACCCCCTCGCCGACGTACTCGACATCGCCTGCCGCCTCGTGCCCGAACGGCCCGAACGGCAGCCGAGGGTGGCCCTGCCGGTAGGTCTTGAGATCGGTGCCGCAGGTGAGCGCCGCCCGCACCCGGACGACGACCTCCCCGGATCCGGGGATGGGAACGGGCACCTCGATAAGGTCGAGCGCCCGGGGGCCGCGCAGGATGGCCTGACGCATCACACTAGACGTGTCGATACGCTATCGCTTCCCGTCTCCGCTCTCCGTCGGGAACTGGCGGTTGGTCCATTCCACGATGCCGCCCGCCAGGTTGTAGACCTGCGGGTAGCCGGCCTGGCGAAGCAGTTCGACGACCTTGGCACTGCGCGCGCCGACCGCGCAGTGCACGACGACGGGCCGGTTGGGATCGATCTCCGAGGTGCGCTGGGGCGCTTCGGCCATGGGAATCAACACGGCGCCGGGAATGTGCGACATCGCCCACTCCCAGGGCTCGCGCACGTCGATCAACTGTGCGCCGCCCTCGACCAGCCGGTGCGCTTCGTCCGCATCGACCTCCGGGATCACTTCGTCGGCGGCTGATGGCGCGTGCGTGCGGCCCGGCAGGCCGCAGAACTGCTCGTAGTCGATCAGTTCGGTGATCGTCGGCCGGTCGCCGCAGGCCGGGCAGGCGGGGTTGCGGTTCCATCGGAGCGTCCGCACCTCGCCGGACAGCGCGTCGAAGATCAGCAGGCGGTTGGCCAGGGTGTCGCCGACCCCCAGCAGGATCTTGACCGCCTCGATCGCCTGCAGCGTGCCCATGTAGCCGGCGACGGCGCCGACGATCCCGCCCTCGGCGCACGACGGCACCGAGCCGGGCGGCGGCGGGGTCGGGAACAGGCACCGGTAGCAGCCGCTGCCGGGCAGGAAGACGGTCGCCTGCCCTTCCCACTTCAGGATGCTCGCATCGACCAGCGGCTTCTTGAGCAGGACACAGGCATCGTTCACTAGGTAGCGGGTCGGGAAGTTATCGGAGCCGTTGACCACGACGTCGTAGTCGCGGATGATCTCCAGGGCGTTCTCGGAGGTCAGCGTGGTCTGGTGGGGGACGACCTTGATGTCGGGATTGATGTCGCTCAGGGTCCGCTGTGCCGACTGGGTCTTGGGCCGGCCGATGTCGTGCGTGTAGTGGATGATCTGCCGGTGCAGGTTGGACAGGTCCACCTTGTCGCCGTCGACGATGCCGATGACACCGACCCCGGCGGCCGCCAGGTAGAGCGAGGACGGCGACCCCAGCCCCCCGGCGCCGACGACCAGGACCTTGCTGTCGAGGAGCCGGCGCTGGCCCAGGACCCCCAGTTCCTCCAGGATGATCTGCCGGGAGTAGCGGGTCAGCTGCTCCTTCTTGAGCAGCATCCCGGATCCCCGCGGTGTCTGGACGGCCATGCGGACCCCCCGATCCTACCGACGTTTGGGTCGGCAATCGTATTCCTAGACTGGCACGGGCCGGTAATCGTGTCAAGAAATGGGCAGAATGATATAATGACTCGGCGCTTGCGCCTTGGGCCGATCACGCCGTGGGTGGGGGAGGCGGTTGATGGACGAGGTCTTCGACGTCACGATCATCGGCGCCGGGCCGGTGGGCCTTTTCGGCGCGTACTACGCGGGCTTCCGAGGACTGCGCACGAAGCTCGTCGACAGCCAGCCCGACCTGGGCGGCCAGGTCACGGCGTTGTACCCCGATAAGTACATCTACGACGTGGCCGGCTTCCCCAAGATCCTGGGGAAGGATCTGATCACCAACCTGGTCGAGCAGGCCGTGCAGTACCAGCCCGCGATCGTCCTCAACGAAGAGGTCCGCTCGTTCGAGTACCTTCCCGACCAGACGATCCGCCTGGTGGGCTCCGGCAGCGTGCACCTCACCCGCGTCGTCCTGGTCACCGCCGGGATCGGCGCGTTCACCCCGAAAACCTACAAGCGGCCCGAGTTCGATCGGTATATCGGCCACGGGCTGTATTACGCGGTCCGGCGCAAGGAAGACTTCCGCGACAAGGACGTGCTCGTGGTGGGCGGCGGCGACAGCGCGCTTGACTGGGCGCTGAACCTGGTCCCCTACGCCAGGCAGATCACGCTGATCCACCGGCGCGACGGCTTCCGCGCGCATGCCGACAGCGTGCGGAAACTCTTCGACTCGCCGATCGGCGTGAAGCTCTTCTACGAACTGCGGGCGCTACGTGGCGAGCCCGACGTCACCGAGGCCGTCATCTTCCACAACAAGACCAACGAGGAGGAAGTGCTGCAGGTCGATGCCGTCCTGGCTTTCCTGGGCTTGCTCAGCAACCTGGGTTCTATCAAGACCTGGGGCGTCACGCTGGAGGACGACGCCATCGTCGTCAACACCAAGATGGAGACCAACCTGCCCGGCGTCTACGCGGCCGGCGACGTGGTGATCTATCCGGGGAAACTCAAGCTGATCGCCACCGGGTTCGGCGAAGCCGCGACGGCGGTGAACAACGGGGCCCACTACATCAAGCCGGAGGTCTCGGTCTTCCCGGGGCACTCCTCGACGATCATGGAGAAGGCGGAAAAGGCCGCCGAGAAGGAGGCGGCCCGGCAGGCGCGCTAAGCCGCCCTGCCCTCGCTCGACGAGGTTCGTGTCAACCCCGGAATGGCCTTCGCGACCCTTCAACATCACTGAAGCCCGCCGCCCGCACGAACCCCCGAAATCCGTGCCATGCGTGGCCGATGCAAGGGAGGCGCCTACGCAATTACGAAGCCAAAGCCAGGCTCAGCGAGATCATTCGCAAGGTTCGCGCAGGCCAGCGTGTGATCATCGCCTACCGAGGCCAGGAAGTGGCGGAAATCCGCCCGATTCATCCGTCGGATGAAAGCCTGGAGTCGCGCATTGCCCGGCTTGAGGCCGAAGGCGTGCTGAGCCGCCCAGGAAGTCCGACCGGGCCCCTTCGACCGGTTGTGAAGAAGCCTGGTGCCCTGGCCCGGTTCCTGGAGTCCCGTGAGTGAGCCTGGCATACGTCGACACTTCGTGCCTGATCGCCATCGCGGTCGGCGAGGCAATGGCCGGCCGGGTGACGGCCCGATTGTGCCGCTTTGACAGGCGAGTCTCCTCGAATCTCCTTGAGGCGGAACTGCATGCTGTGCTGGTCCGGGAAGGAGCACGCGATCGGGGCGACACGCTGCTCTCATGGCTCACGTGGGTGTGTCCACATCGCCCCCTGAGCCCCGAGTTCGAGCGCATCCTCGCGGTGGGACACCGCAAACGGGCCGACCGGGCTATGCCACCTGCGCCGCGCCAAACCGCGCCCGGTGCGCCCTCACCGCCTGCGCCTGAATATCTGCCCGGTACGACGACCGCACCAGCGGGCCGGCCTCCACGTACTTGAACCCGCGGGCCAACCCTTCCTCACGCAGCATCTCGAACTCCTGGGGCGTGTAGTACCGGTCGATGGGGTGATACCCGGCGCCGGGGCGCAGGTACTGCCCCAGCGTCAGCACGTCGCAGTCCACGGCGCGCAGGTCATTCATTGTCTCCAGGATCTCGCCGACCGTCTCGCCCATCCCCAGGATGATGCTGCTCTTGGTGAACGAGGTGTACCCCCACTCCTTCACCCGGCGCAGCAACTCGATGGAGCGGTCATAGTGCCCGCCGTGGCGGACGATCTTGAAGATCCGCCGGGGCGCCTCGATGTTATGCGCCAGGATCTCGGGGTTGGCCTCCAGCACCGCGTACAGCGCGTCGGGGTCGCCCTTGAAGTCGGGGATCAGGACCTCGACGGTGCACGAGGGCAGCCGGCGGTGAATCTGCCGGATGGTCTCCGCGTAGATCGCCGCCCCACCGTCGGCCAGGTCGTCCCGGTTGACCGACGTGATGACGGCGTGGCGCAGGCCCATGGCGACGACGGCTTCGGCCAGCCGCGCGGGTTCGGCGAGATCGAGCTCGGTGGGCAGGCCGTGGGCCACCGCGCAGTACGAGCAGTTCCGTGTGCAGACGTTGCCCAGGATCAGGAAGGTCGCGGTGCGCCGGCCCCAGCACTCCCCGATGTTGGGG
>JACQHU010000020.1 GCA_016198805.1 Armatimonadota bacterium | reverse complement strand
GTACTCCAGCGGCTTCCCCAGAATCTCCCGCGCGTAGCGGTCCCCCGCCTCAAAGAAGTGCGGCCGGGCCGCCTGCGCCGTGCGCGTGACGAGCTCCTTGAGGCGCGCCAGCGAGATCTGCTCCTCTTCGAGGTACACGTCGAGGGGGGTGGCGCCGTGGGCGCCGTAGACCTGGCGGCTCAGCGCGAACCGTTCCTCCAACGCGGGGGTGAGCGCGGCCGCCACCTCCATCAGGCCGTCGAAGGCCCGTCGGCGCCTGTCCGCATCGCGGACGTGCGCGCGGGCGAAGCGTCGCCAGTTGGACAGGTTGACCGTCTCGCCGTCGACCGTGGTCGAGACAGCCTCGGATCGGAGCCGGTGGATTCGGTTCCGAAGCCGTGTGTACTCGGAGGCGCGGCTGCTGGTCAGCGTGTCCCAGAAGAGGGGCTGCGGAAAGGCCTCGCGGGGGAACGTCTGCAGCGCGTTTTGCGCGAGGGTTTCGATCTCGGCGGCCAGGGCGGCCATACGAGGCTCATCGTAGGGCAGCCCGGCAGCCTGCTGGTAGATCTCGCGGTTTAGATCGACCTGCAGCGCTTCCAGTCGCTGCAGATACTCGTCTAAGGACCGCATGAGGCGCTAGTGGTCGTCCGACTCGATAGTCGAGAGCGCCAGTGACAGCGCGGCGGTGAGGAATGCCGTCGCCTCGTGCTCGCACAGGTCGTTGAAGCCCCGCTTCTCCAGGAAGCCCCGCAGGACCGGGACGAGCCGCCCCAGCTTGTGCGAGGTGTAGGAGAACAGGTCCCAGTAGGCCTCTTCCGCGGCCGGGTGGCCCATGTGGGTCCGTTCCGTCAGTGACAGGTACCGGCTGTGGAGATCCCGGTACTGGGTGTCCTCCTCGTGCTCGGCCCGGAGCCGGTCCACCAGGCGGGAGACGTCGGGATCGTCCATCGCCTCCTGGGCAAGGAAGCTCATGTCGAGCAGCAGCTCGGCGAGTTCCTCGGTGGGATGGCCCAGGTAGAGATCCTTCTTGTGACTCTCGGCGCCGATCAGGCGGCGTAGCTCGCGGCTGAGTTCGTCGTCGGCCTTGGGCAGGCGGGGCGGCTTGGACGAGGGGCTGTTGGGGCGCTCGCGCACGGTGATACGGCTGAGGAGGTCCGTGCCGAACCGCTGGGTCAGGAACGCCTCGATCTGCGCGCGGCCCGGCGCCTGCTGGTGCACCAGGGTGACCACCTCTCCCTTGAAGGCCGCGTACCGCCAGCCTTCCTTGGCCAGCACCTCCAGGACGCTTGCGATCCGTCCCAGATGCGGACCCGACCGATCGGCTTCCCGCTGGAGCGCCGCCGAGAGGGCGCGGAGCGACCGTCCTCGGAACGAAAAGGCCCGCGGACGATCGAAGAGCCTGATCTCCAGTTCAGTCACAATGTTGGCTTTGGGCATCTGCGTACGAATCCTACGTCGCCAGGACGTTACCTGCTCGCCCTGACGACTCGCGGACAGAAGAGGGGTGCGGGCGACACGTCCCTATCGTCCAGGATGCTCCAGCGATTGTCAACCTGGGGAACAGCCATCCCGTGCGTGAGGCGCTCACGGCACCATGACGACCTTGCCGAAATGCGACCGGCTCTCCATAATCCGGTGCGCCTCGCGAATCTCGTTCAGCGGGAGGATCGCGTGGAGGATCGGGTCGATCGCGCCGGTGAAGATGGCCGTCATCACTGCCCGGAGATCGGAGAGGTTGCCCATCGGCGCGCCGATGATCCGGCGGTGGCGCTGGTAGACCTCGCGGATGTCGACATCGGGCCGCTCGCCGCCTGAGGCCCCGCAGATCGTCATGCGGCCGCCGCGGCGGAGGCTGCGGATCGTCTCCTGCCAGGTCGGCGCGCCCACCGGGTCCGCGGCCAGGTGCACGCCCGCGCCGCCGGTTTCGTCCAGGACGCGCTGGCTGAATGTGGGCGTCTCCCGGTGGTCGATGGGGATGGCGCCCAGTGCCGCGGCCTTCCGCGCCTTCTCCGGGCCCCCGACCACCGCAAAGATGCGCCGCGCGCCGGCCAGCCGCGCGATGAGCATGGCCGCGGTGCCCACGCCGCCAGAGGCGCCCACCACGAG
>JACQHU010000199.1 GCA_016198805.1 Armatimonadota bacterium | reverse complement strand
GCCCGTGCGGTGGACCAGGGCGATGCGGACGCCCCAGCGCTGGATGGCGTGCTCGGCGATGCGCGCCATCTCGCTCCGGGCCAGGGCCTCGTACGCCTCATATTCCAGGTGCCTGACGTGACGGCCGCGGGAGCGCTCGCGAACCGTGCCCAGGAACAGGACCACCGCCCCTGCGTCGGGATGGCGGACCGCGTCCAGGAGAGCGTCCGTTCGGATCGGGTCGCGGACCAGCTCGAGCAGCGGGGCGGAGGCCGCGCGGCTTCCCGATGCCGTCGCATGACCGCCGGCGTCGGCGCCGCCGGAAGAGCCACCGCTGACCGGCGCCAGCAGCGCCACCTGGTCGCCGTCGGCCAGCCGGTGCTCGGCAGGGTACACCCGGTCGTTGACCGCCACCGCCGTGGGCGGCACCAGATCTCGCAGCGCCGGGTGCTGCCGGACCAGGAGACTCCAGACGTCTCCTGCGGTCGTGCCGTCCGGCACAGTAAGAGTCAGGGCCGGGGTCCCGAGGGCCTCGCGGTGAACGGCAAAGAGACGGACGGTGATCTGCATGAGGTGCCAGCGCGCGGCTACCGCGCATCGTAGCACGCGTCTGCGGGGCTGTAAAGGAACGCTGTCGGCGCTGCTCCTGGCGCTGCTGCTCCCGCTTGGGATAGCGGCTCCAGCTGATGCGGCGGTCATCAGCCAGGATCAGGAGATCCGCCTCGGCCGGCAGGCCGCCGCGGAACTGGAGGCCTCAGTCGGCCTCTCGCGCGATCCGGCCCTGGCGGCCCGGGTGGCCGCCATCGGGCATCGGGTGGCCACGGTCTCCGGCCGCCCGAAATTGCCCTACACGTTCAAGGTGCTGCGGGGCCGGGAGGTCAATGCCGTCTCGCTGCCGGGCGGCTTCATCTATGCGACCGAGGGGTTGATGCGGTTCGCCGACTCGGACGACGAACTGGCCTTTGTGATGGCGCATGAGGTGGGCCACGTCGCCGCGCGCCACCACGTGACGATGATCGAGCGCCATTTCTTCCTCTCGATCGTCATCGCCTTGCTGTTCGGGCAGGACCCCACGGCCTTCCAGATCGCCGACCTGGTCCGGTTCTTCGTGACGCGGGGCTTTTCGCGGGAGTTCGAGTTCGCCTCCGACCGGCTGGCCGTCACCTACGCGCACCGGGCCGGATTCGACGCCGCCGCCGCGCTGAAACTCATGCAGCGGTTGCGGGCGGCGGAGGGCCGCGATCCCAGCCAGTTTGAGGTGCTGTTCCGCACGCATCCCGGCATGGCGGACCGCATCGAGCTCATGCGCGAACACCTGCGGCGGCTGGGGTACCGGGTGGGGAGGCTGCCCGATGCGCCCGCCCGCCACGCCCTCGTGGCCGACCGTGTGGCGGCGGTCGCCAGGTGCGCTCTCGGTTCCCAGCGGCCTCCCGTCGCCGCCTGACGACATGCGGATCAAAGACCCCTACGCTGTCCCCGGCGCCTACCGCAAGGCGCAGCTGCATTGCCACACGCGGCGGTCTGACGGCCGGTTCGAGCCGGCGGACCTGGCCCGGCGGTATCGCGGCGCCGGCTACACGTTCGTGTGCTTCACCGATCACGACCGCGTGACGCGCTGCGATGACCTGAACGACGGCGCGTTCCTGGCGCTGCCCGGCGTGGAGGAAACGGTAGTGCGCGGCCTGCGGCCGCTGGGGCCACACCTGGGCCGGCTGCTGGTCGAGGACCTGCTGGGGCAGGGGCCGCCCGAGGAGCGCATCCGCCGCACGCTGGATGTCGGCGGGATCCCCTGCCTCAACCATCCATCGTGGACCGGCAATCTGTGGACCGGGGCGTGGAGGGTTGATGTCATGGCATCGCTGCCGGGGCCGTTCCTGGTGGAGGTCTGGAATCCGCACTCCGACTCCGAGGAAGACGTCCGGCGGTGGGCGCATGCGGTGCGGACGCACGGGCCCGAGGTCTGCATCGGCGCCGTGGCGGGAGACGATTGCCACGTGGAACATCAATTTGACCGCGCGTGGGTGATGGTGAAGGCGCAGGAGGTGACCCGGGAGGCGCTGCGGCGGGCGCTGCTGGGTGGGGCGTTCTACGCGAGCACAGGGGTCACCGCCGAGTTCGGCGTGGAGGGAGCCGCGGTGGTGGCGCACAGCGACGCGGACGACATCTGGGTCGTCGACGAGGGCGGACGGGTCCGCCTGAGGGCCGGCGGGGGAACCGCGCGGTATACTCCCGAAGGCGACGAGGGATTTGTGCGCGTGGAGTGCCGCGCCGAATCGCGGCGCGCCTGGAGCCAGGCGTTCTGGATCAATGACTGAGGCCGCAGACTCGACCGCCGCCTGAGGCGGAATTGATGGCAGCAGGGCCGCGGTCTGGGCCGACGAACCAGCCCTACCGGAGGAGTCGACGTGACGGTCTCTCGCGAACGGTCGTCAGACCTCGAGGCATCTGCACTCGAGGAGGCGTACGCCGGGTTCCTGGCCGCCTACCCGCAATACGAGCACACCTGGCGGCTCGATGCGCTGCGGACCACCGAGTACCGCCGCCTGGACGATCTGCGCCAGACGTACCTCGACTACACGGGCGGCAGCCTCTACGCGGAGTCGCAGTTGGAGGCTCACCTGGCCCTGCTGCGGCGGAACGTCCTTGGGAACCCGCACTCCCTCAACCCGACCTCCGAGGCCATGACGCGTCTGGTCGAGCGCGCGCGCAGGCACATCCTGGAGTTCTTCGACGCCTCCCCCGACGAGTACGTGGCCATCGTTACGCCCAACGCCACCGGCGCCCTCAAACTGGTCGGCGAGGCCTATCCGTTCGGCGCAGGGGACCGATTCCTGCTGACGTTCGACAACCACAATTCGGTGAACGGGATTCGCGAGTTCGCGCGGGCACGCGGGGCGTCTGTGACCTACGTCCCGATGGTGCTGCCCCAGATGCGTGTCGATGAGGCCGTCTTGCACGACCACCTGGATCAGGCGGGCCCGGGAGGCCACAATCTCTTCGCCTACCCGGCCCAGTCCAACTTCTCGGGCGTCCAGCATCCGCTGGAGTGGATCGATGTGGCAAAAGCCAGGGGATGGGATGTGCTCCTCGACGCCGCAGCCTTCGTCCCCACCAACCGCCTCGACCTGAGCAGGTGGAAGCCCGACTTCGCCTCGCTGTCCTTCTACAAGATGTTCGGCTATCCGACGGGCGTGGGCGCCCTGCTCGCGCGTCGCGACGCCCTGGCCCGACTGCGCCGGCCCTGGTTCGCCGGCGGCACCATCACCGTCGCATCCGTCCAGGGAGACAGGTACTACCTGGCCGAGGGCGAGGCCGCGTTCGAGGACGGCACCGTGAACTACCTGTCCATCCCCGCCGTCGAGATCGGCCTGCGGCATCTGGCCGCGATCGGGATCGAGACGATCCACGAACGCGTGCGTTGCCTGACCGGCTGGGTGATCGAGCACCTGCTGAGACTCCACCACACCAGCGGGACGCCGCTGGTCCGGTTGTACGGCCCCTCGAATACCGGCCGGCGCGGGGGCACCGTGGCGATGAACTTCTATGATCCGCGGGGGCGCTTCATCGACCACCGCCACATCGAACAGGAGGCGAGCGGCGCCGGCATTTCACTGCGCACCGGGTGCTTCTGTAACCCCGGCGGCGGTGAAGTGGCCCTCGGCCTCTCGCAGACGGAACTGGTCGCCTGTTTCAGCCAGCCGCAGGAACGGCTGACGATGGACGACGTTCGCCTGTGCATCGACGGGAAGAGCTCAGGCGCGGTGCGGGTCTCGCTGGGCCTGGTCAGCAACTTCTCGGACGTCTATCGCTTCGTGGAGTTCGCGCGGGGCTTCATCGACAGGTCCCTGTAAGTCGGACGCCCGCGGATCCCGCGGCCTCTGCTGTGCCAGGCCACCCCGGCCTCATGCGGCGCGGGCGTCTTCCCGCAGGATCTCCAGCAAGGCCTCCGCGATGCGCCGCGCGCCTCCGGGCAGCCCCATGCGCGACCGGCCCACGGCGCCCCGGCGCTGGCGCTCGTCGGGATCGCGCAGCAGGCGCACCGCCGCGGCTGAGGCTTCCTGCCAGCCGCGAGCACGCATCAGGGCGTCCCCTAAAAGCCTGTGCTGCGTCTTGAGAAACTCGGGGCCGAACTGCGTGCCCGGACCCGGACACGCGACCACGGGGCGCCCCAGTCCGGCCGCCTGCTCATGCGCGGTGCCGGCAAATCCCATCACCATCGCGGCCCGCTCCACGGCATCCGCAAACGCGGTGGTCAGGACCATGTGGGCGCCGCCGATTGCGAAACTTCGCTCATCGGGCCCCAGCGCCCGCCCCAGGGTCTTGAGTCGTTCCACAACGGAGCCCGCAGGGACTGTCGGCGCGAGCGCCATCAGGAATCGCACCTGTGGAACCTCGGCCGCAATTGCGTCGGCCGCCCGCGCCAGGAGCGCCGCGTTCTCCACCGCATCCTGCCGGCTGCCGGGCAGCAGCGTGACCACCGGCGCCTCAGGCGGCACGGGGAACCGCTCGCCGGCGGGACGCACCAGGTCCATCATCACGTTGCCGGTCGCGACGGCGGGGATCCCCTGCGCGGCCAGGGCCTCGGCCGTCTCCGGATCGCGGGCGAAGACGCGCCGGGCGAACCGCCGCAGCCCGACCTTCGCCAGGAATCCAAACGGCGTGATGCGCACGGATTCGGCCGTAGACACAAAGGCAACGCGCGGCGAGGCGAGTCCGGCCATCCACAGGCAGTACCAGTCGCCCACGGCGACCACTAGGTGGTATCCGCCGCGCTGCCGCGCGAGCGTCCGGCGCTGGGCGAACCACAGGCCGATAATGCCGGCGGCGAGGTCGGCCCCCAGGCCTCGCAGGCCCGCCCGGAATGAAAAGCCTGCGCTGGGCATCGCGCGCCGGGGATCGAGCAACGGCACCTGCGGCGGGTACGCGCCGGTCCCCACCAGCGGATACGCGGTGACCGCGACTCCCGGCAGGTACCGGATGATCTCGGCGGCGATCAGGTCCTCGCCGTACCCGTTGCTGACAAAGAGCACCCGGACTGCCGCCGGATCGGGATCAAACATGGCCTTGCAGCCTCCGGAACCGGTCCAGCGAGCGCAGGTAGTGGCGGTTGAGGACTCCCCGAGCGATCAAGAACGCCAGCGTATGCAGGCGCCGCGCGCGCAGCCACCGGGCCAGACCAAGGGCCGTCCGGACCGGCATCAGGCCGGCGCCGCCCATCACGAAGTGCACCGCCCGTTGCAGCGGGGTATCCTGAATCAGCATCCGTGTCTGCGGCCCAGGGTGCTTGCGCAGGAGGTAGAGGGCCGTCCGCGCGCGTTCTTCCTCGCGTGCCAGGTCCTGGTCGAGCGACTCCAGGGTCGGCGGCGGCTGGACGTGAAACGCCACCGCGGCCTCCGAAAACACGCGAGGCAGCCCCAACGCCTGCAGGCGCAACCCGAGGTCGAAGTCTTCCCAGCCGTACACCCTGAACCCCTCATCGAAGAGGCCGGCGTCGAACAGCGGCTGCCGCGGCACCGAGGCGTTGGCGGTGTCCAGGTACGCCGGCGAACTGCGCACCAGCGGCACATGGGCGGGAACGTCCGGCGAGGGGATGAAGATCACCGGCCCGCGGCCGACGACCGGACGGCCGGCGGCCCGGTGGATCTCCAGGTGGCGCTGGAGAAAGTCGGGCCCGACCAGGACGTCGCTGTCGATGAAGACAACCAGCGGTGAGCGGGCGGCGCGGATGCCCGCATTGCGGGCAGCGGCGCGCCCGCGGTTGACCTCGAGGCGGACCGCTCGCAGGGGCGCGCGGGCGGCGGCCAGGACGGCGGGGGTCTCGTCGGTGGAGCCGTCGTCGACGGCGACAATCTCGAACGCTTTGCGGGACAGGGTTTGAGCGGCCAGGCGGTCGAGGGCCAGGCGCAGCAGCGCCGCGTGGTTGTAGGTGGGGATCACCACGCTGAGCAGCGGCTTCTGCGTGGTCATGACCGCTGCGCCCCGGCCTGCCCCACGGCCTGTTCCGGTGGCTGCCGCATGCCCGCGAACACGCCGTCGTAGAACGACTGCCAGATCAGGTGGCTGTAGAGTTCTCCGCAGACCACCAGCAGGCCGGCGCGCTCCGCGACCCGCAGCACCGGCCGAAGGGCTGCGGTCACGATCCCGCTGCGGTAGACGAGCCACTTGAGCGGCAGCAGGACCGGGAGGATTTCCAGGAACAGCCCCAGCCGCCAATCGCGATCGTGCTTCCGCCAGAAGTACACGGCGCCCTCACCGGCCTGGCGCAGTTTCTCCCGCAGCTCGTCGAGCGTCTGGATGTGGAAGTGATGGGCCAGCGCGGTCGGTTCATAGCGCAGCGTCACGCCGCTGCGCACCAACCGATACGCCAGTTCGATGTCCTCCCAGCCGTAGCCCCGGAACCCCTCATCGAACCCGCTGGCCCGGCGGAAGGCGTCGGCATCCACCGAGAAGTTCCGCGAGATCACGTGAAAAGGCGACATCCCCTCGCGACGCCGCCAGGTCGAGTGGATCATCACCCGGTGCTGGGCCCGCATGAAGAAGGTGGTCAGGCTGTCCGGATGCTGGACGAGGCGACCCTGCACGCCGAGGTCCCGCCGTGACGCGTGGTACGCCAGGTGCGCCGAGACCAGGCCCGGGGTCGCCCAGACGTCGGCGTCCACGAAAAGCAGCGCCCGCCCCTTCGCTTCGGCGGCGCCCAGGTTGCGGGCCGCCGCGATGCCCCGGTTGGCCTGCCGCAGGAGGCGCAGGGCCACCGGGCCTTTCTTCGCCTGGAGGCCCTCCGTGGACCCGTCGGTGGACCCGTCGTCTACGACGATGATCTCGAAGCGGTCGCGCGGCGCATCCTGCGCCTGCAGCGCCTCCAGTGCGCGGTGAAGAACTCCGCCGCCGTTGTGCGTCGGGATGACGACGCTGAGGTCTGAGGGAGCGCTCATCTCAACCCCAGCGCCCCGCGGTCCGGCGCGCGGGTGCAGGTCGGCACCACCACGCTGAGGTGGAGGGTCTGGGCGGGCGAGACCATCTACGACGTGCGCGCGGGGGTCCGCTCGGTGGGCTGCGCGTCCAGCCACTGCAGGCGGAGCAGCCGGGCGTACGGGCCGTCACGCGCCAGCAGCTCCTCGTGCCGTCCCTGCTCCACGACGCTGCCCTGGTCCAGGACGATGATCCGGTCCGCGCCCCGGACCGTCGACAGCCGGTGGGCGATGATGAAGGTGGTCCGGCCGCGCGCGATGCGGTCGATGGCCTCCTGGATGAGCGCCTCGGATTCACTGTCCAGCGCGGAGGTGGCCTCGTCGAAGATCAACAGCCGCGGGGCGGTCAGCAGCGCCCGGGCGATGGCCAGCCGCTGGCGCTGTCCCCCCGACAGCTGCATGCCGTCGTCGCCCAGCAGCGTCTCGTACCCCTGGCTGAGCTGGGCGATGAAGTCGTGGGCATTGGCGGCCTTGGCCGCGGCGATCACGTCATCCAGCGACGCATCGGGACGCGCGTAGGCGATGTTCTCGCGGACGGTGCCGCGGAACAGGATCGTCTCCTGCGGGACTAGGCCGATCTGCCGCCGCAGCGACCGCGCGGTCACCCGCCGGAGATCCCAGCCGTCGATTTCCACCTTCCCCTCGGCCGGGTCGTAGAACCGGGCGATCAGGTTCACCAGCGTGGTCTTGCCCGCGCCGCTTAAGCCCACCAGCGCCACGCGCTCGCCCGGCGCGGCCTCGAGGCTCAGGTTCCGTAGCGCCCACTGGCCCGGGGCATAGGCGAACGACACCCGGTCGAAGCGGACGTGCCCGACGATCGGGGGAAGGGGGACCGCCCCGGGAGCATCGCGCAGGCCGGCGGGTTCGTCCAGCAACGCCCGGATCCGCCTGAAGGCGGCCAGGGCCTGCCGCAGGCCGGCGTAGTGGCGGACCAGGCCCTGGGCTGGCTCGATGGCCAGCGACAGGTACGCGAGGAACGCCACCAGCGATCCTGCCGTGAGATCGCCCGCGGTGACCCGCTGCCCGCCGACCCAGAGCACCACCACCATCCCGCAGGCCGTCAGGAAGCTGGTCACCGGGACCTGCAGCGCGATCATCCGGCCGATGCGCACGTTGGCCGAGAAGGCCCGCTCATTCTGCTGCTGGAACCGTCCGATCTCCCGGTCCTCGCGGGCAAAGGCCCGGATCACGCGGGCCCCGGTAAAGGCCTCGCGGATCAGCCCGGCCAGCCCGGCCACGTGCTCCTGCGCGCGCATCGCGGTGCCCTGGATCTCCCGTCCGAACACCCGGGCCAGGACCAGGACCAGCGGGATCACCAGGGCGATGACCAGGGACAGCTGCCAGTCGATGCGCAGCAGCATGGCCACGATGCCCACCACCATCAGCGCCGCGGAGATCCCGTCGATCAGGCCGGTCAGCAGCTCGCTCTGCACCAGCTGAGTGTCCTGGAGGCTGCGGGAGATGGCGTCGCCGCTCTGCCAGGTCGCGAACCGGTCCAGCGACCACCGCTGAATCCGGGCGAACAGGTCGCCTCGGAGGTCAGCGACGACGCGGTGGCTCAGGTAGAAGGTGGCGTAGATCTGCGCGTACTGCCCGAGGCTCCGCAGCCCAAAGAGCACGAGCATGACCAGGGCGGCGCGGTTCAGCACGCCGAAATCACGGCTGGCGATCAGCCGGTCGATGAGGGCGCCGGCATAGGCCGGCGCGACCAGCCCCGCCGCGGTGACCACCAGCATGGCGGTCAGAGCGCCGGCCACGTGCAGGCGGTACCGCAGCACGTACTGCGCCAGACGGCGCGTGTCGCTCATCCGGTCGTCCACGCCGCGCTGACCGCGGTGATGATCCGGCCCGATGCGCCGGGTTCGTGGGGGATCATCGAGAGCTGCTCGACCAGGGAGCGCCGGGCGTCGGCGTCCCGCACCAGACGGGCCGCTTCTTCGGCGACCTGCCCCGGGGTCACGGCACCGATCAGTTCGGGCATGATCCGCTGCCGGGCCCACATGTTGGGCAGGGCCACATAGGGCATGCGCCTGAGGTAGCGGCGGGCCAGGAACAGTTTGAGGGCCGGCCCGATTCGGGGCACGCGCGTGATCCATTCGATGAGGCCCTCGGCGGGGATCTGCAGCGTGAAGTTGGTCGGGAGCACCACGATGGTGGGAATGCGCATGATGGCCAGTTCCAGCGTGTTGGTCCCGGGGATGGTCAGCACCAGGTCGGAGCCGATGATGCTGGACCAGCCGCCGTATTCCACCTGCACGCCGATGGCGTCCAGGCGCGGCCGATGCTGCGTGACCAGGGCCCGATGCACCTCCGGCGAGACATAGGGAGAGATCGCGATCATCAACCGGGCATCGGGGACCCCGGCGCGCAGGGCCGCGGCGGTCTCCACCCAGAACGGGAAGAAGGCGCGGAACACCGTGTCCCGGCTCCCGGCCAGGAAGGTCACCTTGGGGGCGGGGCCCTGCCCGTTGCCAGAGGGCGCCTGCAGCTGGTAGTCGCGGAGCGCGTCGTGCCGCGGATCCCCCGTGACCACGACCTTCCCCGCAGGAACGCCATGACGCGCCAGCCGCTCGGCGACATCAGGGGTCGGAACGAAGATCCGCTCAAAGGCCTTGTGCGTGCGTGAGACATGCGCCCGCTCCACAAACGCATAGGCGCGCGCCCCCCAGCGACGGGCCAGCCGGCGCGAGTACCAGAAGTCACCGCCGACGTGGAGCACCGCCGCCGGCGCCGACGGCTCCCAGCTGCCCAGTCCCAGCCCCAGACGCAGGGTTTCCCTGGGATCGAGGATGCGGTCGAAGACTCCCGCGGCGGCCGCGGCCGCCTGCTCCTGCCCGCTGGCAAACTGGCAGGGTGGAAGGCACAGATCGACCTCGATCGGCCGGCCATGCGCGGCCGCCCAGCGGCGGGCCTCGGTCGCAATGGGCACGGCCCAGCCGGCCACTTCCCCCGGGCCGTTGCCCACGATGACCAGTGCGGCGTGTCCGTTGATCGTCATCGGCACCAAAACTGCTCCATTATAGTCTCCGCTGGTGCAGGACCGCAATTCCACCTGGGACGCCCCGTCACCCGAGCAGGAAGCCCGCCCATGCGGCCGAATAGGGTGGAGAGCTTCCCCCCTCGAGGTGTTGCGTGCGCTGGGGCGTCATCGTTGCCGCATTGGCCCTGCTCGTGTCCGTCCGAAGCGCCAGTGCCCAGCCCGCACCCACCACCCAGCCACCCACGACGGTCGACGCCGACGTCATCATCTACGACGCCGTCCAGCAGGTCATCACCGCCGAGGGCAACGTGCGCTCCACCTTCCGGCAGTACCGGCTCTGGGCCGATGCCGCCCGGTTCGATCTCCGCACGGGTGTCGTGGTGGCCACCGGCCGCATCCGGCTGACCGACGCGCTGGGCCGCGAACTGCGCGGGCAGATGCTCGTCTACAACACCCGGACGGATGAGGGCGTGCTGGAACCGGTGGAGGGCTTCCTGGAGCGCCGCGTCTATCTCCGCGGCACCCGGCTCGAGGTGACCCCCATGCGGTTCGTCACGCATGAGAGCACCGTGACGACCTGCAATCCCCAGCGGCCGCTGTACCGTGTAGTCGCGCGGCGCATCGAGTTCATCCCCGACGAAGAGATCGTCGCCTATCAGGCCTCGGTCTACCTGGGGGACCGCCGGCTGATTACCCTGCCGCGCTATGTGGTGTCGCTGCGCTCGCCCGAAGAGAGCACGCAGTTTCCTGGATTCGGCACCAATGGCACCGACGGTCTGTGGATCGACTATCGGTTCCCGCTGCGCCTGGACGATAGCCGGGGGCAGGTCTACCTGAAATACGGCACACAGTCGGGGCTCTTCGCCCTGCTGACCCTCACCCATCGCAACCCCGCCTTCAGCACCACCCTCCGCCTGGGACGGACGCAGACGGTCGACGACCGATCGGAATTCAACCTGCTTCGGTACGACGTCGTGGAGGTCAGCGCGGCCACCCCGCCCGTGCGCATCCCCTCGACGCCGCTCTCCTGGAGCCTGTCCGCGTCCGCCGGCTGGTATACGGAGCTGTTCCCGGGGGGCCTGTCGACCTCGCGCGTGGACGGGAAAGTCTCGCTCTCATCGGACAGGATCGCCCTGGGGCCGCGCCTGGGCTTCATTACCTCCGCGGCCTTCCGCGTGTCCAACTACGGGACCGGTGATGTCCGGACCATCACGAGCGCCAAGGCATCGCTGGCCTACCTGCTGGACCCGCACACCACGGTGACCCTGGAGTACTCGCTGGTTGAAATCCGAGGGCCGCAGCCCCAGCGCATCGACAACGTCGAACCCGCCAGCACCATCGGCCTGGGAGTCTTCCGCGCCGTGCCTGATCGCTACCGTATCGCCGCCTCCGTGGCGTACAACGCCGCGTTCGCCCAGACGGAACTTGCCGGCGCGGTGGGCGTCATCCTCTCACCGCGCTGGGAAGTGGGGGTCTCGGTCCTGTACAATACGCGGCTCGCGGCGTTTGAGAACATCGACTATATGGTCCGGTACATCTGCGACTGCATCGACATCATCGTGCGGTACCGGCAGGTGCAGCGCGAGATCTCCCTCGAGTTTGGCCTCACAGGCTTTACGCAGCCGACGGGACCGGTGGTGCCCCGGACCAGGTCCGACGCGCCACAGCCGCCGCCGTGACGATTCGTCCTGAGATCTTCCGCGAGTACGATATCCGCGGTGTCGTGGGCAGCGAGGTGACCCCGGACGTGGCCACGCGCATCGCGCGGGCGTACGCCGCCATGCTGGATATCCCCGGCGGCCCGGTGGTGCTGGGCCGCGATAACCGTGAGCACTCGCCGGCACTCGCGGACGCCGCGGCCCAGGGCCTGGTGGCCTCCGGATGCCTGGTGGTGGACATCGGGACCGTGATCACGCCCACGTTCTACTTCGCGCGCGTGCAGTGGGACATCGACGGCGGGGTCATGGTGACCGCCAGCCATAACCCCCCCGAGTTCAACGGGTTCAAGCTGGCCGGGGGCTTCGGGACCCTTTACGGCGAGCAGATCCAGGCGGTCCGGCGCCGCGCCCAGACGGGGCCGTTCCTCGACGGGCAGGGCCACATGGAGGCGCGCGACGCGACCTCGGCATACCTCGACATGCTGCGCGACCGGATCCGCCTGGGCCCCCGGCGCCTGAAGGTCGCGCTGGACTGCGGGAACGGAACGGCCAGCCTGGTGGCGCCGCAGGTCCTGGCCGCATGGGGGGTCGAGGTCACCCCGCTGTTCTGCGAGTCCGATCCCCGCTTTCCGCATCACCATCCCGATCCCGTCGATCCCCACAACCTCGTGGATCTGATCCGCACCGTGCGTGCACAGCGGTGCGACCTGGGCATTGCGCTTGACGGCGACGGCGACCGCATCGGGGTGGTAGACGATCAGGGCGAGATCATCTGGGGCGATCTGCTGATGATCCTCTACTGGCGGGAGATCATGCGGCGCCACCCTGCGGCTCAGGCCATCGTAGAGGTGAAATGCTCCGAGGCGCTGGTTGAGGAGATCCGGCGGCTGGGCGGCCGGCCATTCTTCTACCGCACCGGGCATTCGCTGATCAAGGCCAAGATGCGCGAGATCGGCGCCGTCTTCACCGGGGAGATGTCCGGACACATGTTCTTCGCCGACGAGTACTACGGTTTCGACGACGCGCTCTATGCGGCGGGGCGACTGCTGCGCATCCTCTCCCGCAGCGACGTCCCCCTCTCGGCGCTGCTCGCCGACGTGCCGCGCTATCCGTCGACGCCGGAGGTACGTGTGGCCTGTCCGGATGCGCGAAAGTTCGCTGTGGTGGAGGCGCTGGTCGACGCCTTCAAGCGGACGCACCAGGTGATCGATGTGGACGGCGCGCGTGCGATCTTCGACGACGGCTGGGGGCTCGTACGGGCCAGCAACACGCAGCCGGTGCTGGTCCTGCGCGCCGAGGCCAGGAATGAGGCCGCGCTGGCACGGATCAAGGCCAGCATCGAATCGGCGCTTAGCCGGTATCCCGAAGTCGCCCGCCCGGTCTGGTAGGTCTGGGAGACGGCACCTGGGTACCGGCCCCGGCCGCTCAGGCCGCCGGAGCGCGAGAGCGGTCTGCGGCGCCCATTGCCAGGAGGGCGAAAAGGCCGAAGCCGAGGTTGACGCTCAGGACCGTCCCGTCAAACATTTGGTTGACCAGCAGCGCCACCGCGGCCGCCAGGACCGCCGAGGCCAGAGTGTGCGCGGGGGACCCCGGCGGGCTGCGGGCGACCCGGCGCCACAGCGCGGCCAGTCCCGCGCCGCAGAGAGCTATCAGCGCAGCCACGCCCACGAGGCCGGTCTCCGCGGCAAAGTTCAGGATGATATTGTGCGCGAACGGTGGATCGGCATCCAGCGGGTCGGGTGGCCGGTAGCGCTGGTAAGCCCGCGAGAAGGCGCCGAATCCCACGCCGACGACCGGATCATCTGCCACCATCCTGGGCACGATCTTCCAGAGTATCAGGCGGTTGCGGTTGGCCTGGAGGCTGCCCAGGGATCGAATCTCCGCCGAGAACGCCGGCCATCGGGGCCATACCGCGACAGCGAGGGCCACGGCAGCCGCTGCGGCCATCAACATGGCGATCCGCGCACGCCTGCCGGTCGCCAGCAGCATCAGCGTGGCCATGCCTGCGACAGCCCCGAGCCATGCCGCGCGTGCAAAGGTGGCGGCCAGGCCGGTCATGAGGATGCCCCCTGCGGCCGCCAGCGGCCACCGGTACCGGCCGTCGTCGTCGATCAGCAGCCCGAGCGCCAGGACGGCCGCCACGGCCAGCGTTGTGCCCAGGGCGTTGGAGCTCAGCGGACCGGTGGAGGCTTCGATCCCCGAGAACCAGAAGCGTGCGAGCCCCCAGGCGGCGGCGGCCACGCCGCCCGCGATCCAGACGTGCACCGCCCGCAGGCTGCGCGACACCTCACCGCGGTGGTACGCTGCCACGCCGCGGATCCCCGCCAGCGCGGTCAGCCCGAAGAGGGCTGTGTTCAGCAGCGCCAGGGTGCGCCACTCCGAAACCACGGCAGATACCAGCAGCACCACCGTCAGGGCCAGCAGGGGCCGGTCGAGGCGGGTCGGGACCCACCGCCACGAGCCGGCCACCGCTTCGGCGGCGAAGACCACCAGCAGGCCGGCCGGAGCCCCGAACCCCGCGGAATAGCCCGCCACGGTGAGCAACAGCGTGGCGTCGCGAATCCGTTCGAGCCGCATCGTCCTTTCATCATATACGCTGGACAGCCTCGCAGGTGAAGGTGCGTCCCTGGAGAACATAGTACGGCGGGCCTTTCACCTATGCCTGTGCCCACACTGCACAGCGTGTCATCGCATCAGGCGCGGATTCACGAGGGCGCGCGTCTCCCCCGGCGGACGGCCCTGTCGCTGCGGCTCTCCGAGCGCAAGGTCCTGCTGTTCGTCGGTGATCTCGCGGCGATCACGGCGGCGCTGCTGGTGGTGCTGGCCTGGCGCTTCCGGCTCCCGCTGGAGTGGGAGACCCTGATCAGGCATCCGCTCTGGTTCGGACTCCTGGCCGGCCTGTGGAGCGTCACCGCGCCGATCCTGGACACCTACGACCTGCGACGCGCATCGCGGGTCTCCACAGGTGTCGCCGTCGGCATCGGCGCCGCCGCGGCGGTCTCCGGGATCTACCTCCTGATCCCGTACATCACGCCGCCGCTGCATACGTCCCGACTGACGGCGCTGTCGTTCGTCGTGTTGATGCTCGGCCTGGTCGCCGCGGTGCGCGCCGGGTATGCCGGGCTGCTCGTGCAGCCGACCTTCCGGCACCGCGTGATCGTGGTGGGCGCCGGGTGGGCGGGGCGGACCCTCCTCGAGGCGATTCGGACCCGCGCGGCGACCGAATACGATTTCGTGGGATTCGTCGACGACGATCCGGCTCGGCAGGGCGCCCCGATCGACGGCCTCTCCGTGATCGGGACCTCCGACCACCTGCGGCGTCTCGTGGAGGCGCATGCCGTCTCAGAGGTCATCCTGGCGGTGACCCACCGGGAGACGCTCAGCGCCGGGCTGGTGGCGGCCCTGATCGACTGCCGGGAGCGCGGGGTCCACATCACCGACATGCAGGGCGTCTACGAGCGGTTGACCGGACGGGTCCCGGTGGAACACGTGGGGTCGAACCTGCATGTGGTGATGCCGGTGGATGGCGATCCGACCCGGGTGTACCCGGTGCTCATCAAGCGCGCCATCGACATCGTCATCGGCCTGTGCGGATGCCTGGTGACGCTGGTGCTCCTGCCCTTCATCGCCCTGGCGATCAGGCTGGAGGGGCCCGGTCCGATCCTCTATCGTCAGGTCCGCGTCGGTCGAGGCGGGCGCCCCTTTGTCCTCCTGAAGTTCCGGACGATGGTGCCGCATGCCGAGCCCGATGGCCCGCAGTGGGCGGCGGAAGACGACGCCCGGGTCACGCGCGTGGGCGCCGTCCTGCGCCGGCTGCACCTGGACGAACTGCCGCAGGCGGTCAACCTGCTGCGAGGCGAGATGGCCTTCATCGGGCCCAGACCGGAGCGGCCCGAGTTCGTCGCCACCCTGGAGCGTCACATCCCCTTTTACCGGGCCAGACACGCCGTGCGGCCGGGGGTCACGGGCTGGGCCCAGGTCAACTATCCGTATGCGCGCTCCCTCGAAGACGCCCTGATCAAGTTGCAGTACGACCTCTACTACATCAAGCACTGCTCCCTGTTCCTCGACGCCTCGATCGTGGTGAAGACCCTGCGTCTCGTGCTGGGCCTCCAGGCTGGCTAGCCGGCCCGCCTGCCCCCGCGGGCCGCCCGCCCGCGCGGGCGGGTGTGTCCGCAGGCCGCGTGCCGGCAATGGTCTCCCGGTCTGCGCTGGCCGAGAGGATGCACTGTCCGGGGAGCGAAGTGAAGGGGAAGTCATGAAGGCCATCGTCCCGGTCGCCGGTGTCGGCCGCCGGTTGCGCCCCCACACTCATACTCAGCCCAAGGCCTTGATGCATGTCGCGGGGCGGCCTATCCTCGGGCATATTCTGGATGAGCTGGTCGCGGTGGGCATCGACGAGATCATCCTCGTCGTCGGGCACCTCGGGGAAAAGATCGAGGAGTACGTGCGGAGTCGGTATCACGTCCGCGTGCACTTCGTCGAGCAGGCCGAGCCCCTGGGCAACGGACACGCCATCTACGTCGCCCGCCAGCACCTGGACGGCGACGGGGTCCTGATTGTGATGGGCGACACCATTATCAAGGCCGATCTCCCGCAGGTGCTCGCGTTCCAGGAATCGGCCATCGGCGTGCGCGAGGTCTCGGACCCCCGGCGGTTCGGTGTGGTGGAGGTCTCTGATGGCCGCGTGCGCCGCCTCATCGAGAAACCCGAGGTGCCGCCCAGCAACCTGGCCGTCGTGGGCGTCTACCTGATTCGCCGCCCTCAGGTGCTGAGCCGGTGCCTCGAACACATGGTGGCCGAACGCCGGATGGTCCGCGGCGAGTACTGGCTGGCGGACGCCCTGCAGATGATGGTCGACGCGGGTGAGCGGATGCAGACCTTTCGCATTTCCGGCTGGTACGACTGCGGGACGCCTGAGGCGCTGCTGGAGGCCAACCGGGAACTGCTGGCCTCCGAACGCCTGCCCCAGACGGCTCCCGAAGGGTCTGTCGTCCTGACGCCGTCGTTCGTCGACCCCACGGCGCAGGTGGAGGGGTCGGTGATCGGGCCCTTCGCGTCCATTGCCGAAGGGGCCAGGGTCATCAACTCGGTGGTGCGCGACAGCATCGTCAATGCCGCGGCGACGCTGCACGGTGTGCTCCTCGAACACTCAATCATCGGCGAGAATGCCCTGGTGACCGGACGGCCGGCCCGGATCAACCTCGGGGACTCCTCCGAGATCGAACTCGGGTGAGTCCCGCGAGGGTTCCAGCATGCGACGGGTTCTGGTCACAGGGGGTGCGGGCTTCATCGGGGCCCATCTGGTCCGCGCGCTGGTCCGCCGCGGCGACGCCGTCCGGGTCCTGGACAACTTCTCCACCGGGCACGCGGCCAATCTGGCCCATGCGCTGGAGCGCGAAGTGTCCTCGCCGCCGCCCGGCGAGGCGGCGCAGGTCGACGGCGTGGAGATCCTGCACGGGGACATCCGCGACCTGGCGACCTGTCGGCGGGCCTGCGCGGGGGTGCAGATCGTGTTCCACCAGGCGGCGATGCGGTCGGTCCCCCGGTCGATCGAGGACCCCTTCGGAGCCAATGCGAGCAACGTGACGGGCACGCTCAACATCCTGGTCGCCGCCGCGGAGGCCGGCGTGCAGCGCGTTGTCAACGCCTCATCGTCTTCAGTCTACGGCGACGATCCGAGCCTGCCCAAGCGCGAGGACCAACAAGTCGCGCCCATCTCGCCGTACGCGGCGTCGAAGCTGGCGGCCGAGCACTACTGCCGGGTGTTCGCCCGGACCTACGAGCTCTCCACGGTGTCGCTCCGCTACTTCAATGTGTTCGGCCCGCTGCAGGACCCCCAGTCGCAGTACGCGGCGGTGATCCCGCGGTTCATCGCCTGGACGCTGGCCGGCGAGCCCCTGGAAGTCCACGGCGACGGGCTCCAGTCCCGGGACTTCACGTACGTCGACAATGTCGTGGTGGCGAATCTGTGCGCCGCCGAGGCCCCCGACCCGCGGGGCGAGGCGTTCAATATCGCCTGCGGAGAGCGGCTGACCCTGCTGGAGGTCGCCGACGCCATCGCCCGCGTGGCGGGACGCCAGGTCGAGCGGCGGCACGTGGCCCCGCGGCGGGGTGACGTCCGCCACACCCAGGCTGACATCTCGCGGGCCCGGTCACATCTGGGCTACGAGCCGACGGTCGGATTCGCCGAGGGCATCGAGCGCACCGTCGCCTATTTCGCGCAGCACCGTCCGGCCGGCCGGGGAGACCGCGTATGAGCCTCTGCGTGATCGGCGGGCTGGGGTACGTGGGCCTGGTGACCAGCGCGGGGCTGGCCGAACTGGGACATCGCGTCGTCGTCGTCGATACGGACCGCGACCGGCTGGCGCTGATCCAGCAGGGCCGTCTGCCGTTCCACGAAGCCGGACTGCAGGAGTTGCTCGACCGCCACCGCGCCAGCGGACGGCTGACATTTGCCGGCAGCATCGCCGAGGGAGCGCGCGGAACCCAGATCATCTTTATCGCGGTGGCGACGCCGGCGCGGCACGATGGGGAGACCGATCTCTCGCAGGTCATCGCGGCCACGGAGGACCTGGCGCGCGTGCTGTCGGGCCGCGCCATCATCGCCATCAAGAGCACGGTCCCGCTGGGGACGCATCAGGTCGTCAAGCGAATCCTCGAAGGCCGCGGGCTGACCGAGGGCCGCGACTACGACCTGGTGGCGCTGCCCGAGTTTCTGCGCGAGGGGAATGCGGTATACGACTTCCTCCACCCGACCCGGATCGTCATCGGCGGGGCGAACCCCGAGGCCCGGCGGAAGATCCGGGAGCTGTTTGTGGGCCAGGACGCGCCGGTGATCGAGACCTCGTTCGAGCACGCGGTGCTGATCAAGTACGCCTCCAACGCCTTCCTGGCCATGCGGGTCTCGTTCGCCAACGAACTGGCCAGCCTGTGCGACGCCGCGGGCGCCGACGTGTCGGAGGTGCTCACGGGGCTGGGCTACGACACCCGGATCGGACACGCCTACCTCTCGCCGGGCATCGGCTTCGGGGGGCCCTGTCTGGAGAAGGACCTGCTGTCCCTGATCCGGATCGCGGAGAGCACCGGGTACGAGCCGGCCTTCTTGCGCGCCATCCTGGAAAAGAACGAGCACCAGGTGCGTCAGACCATCCGCCGTGCCGTCGACCTGCTCGACGGCGACCTCTACGCCCGGCAGATCGCCGTCCTGGGGCTGGCGTTCAAGCCCGGCACCAGCGATGTCCGCAACTCGCTGGCGGTGCGCATCATCGACCGTCTCCAGCGGCGCGGGGCGTCAATCCGCGCGCACGACCCGGTGGCCAACGAGGAGGCGCGCCAGGTGGTCCCGGGGATCGCGCTGTTCGACGACCCCTATGAGGCGGCCCGGGGCGCCCACCTGGTGGTGTTCCTGACCGCGTGGGACCAGTTCCGGAGTCTGGACCTCGCCCGGTTGCGCACGGCGGTGGCGCTGCCCAGGCTGCTGGACGGGGTGAACGTCCTGGACCCGCAGGCCGTCACGCGGGCCGGGTTCACCTACCTGGGGATGGGGCGGCGCTAGACGGCCCGTCGTGAGCGTGAGACGATGCAGGAACGTGTCGTGAGCCAGGCAGCCTACGTGTACGACTCCGGGCGGCGCGCGTCGCCGATGATCGAGGAACTCGTGGAAGCGGCGCGCTACCGGGACCTGATCCGGCAGCTGGTCCGGCGCGACGTGCTTACCCGGTACAAGCGGTCGGTCGTCGGCGTGGCATGGACCATGCTGAGCCCGCTGGGCATGATGGTGGTCCTGACGGTGGCGTTTTCCAGCCTGTTCCAGACCACGCGGGCATTTCCCGTGTATCTGCTCACGGGCCTCATCAGCTGGAACTTCTTCAGCCAGACCACCACGGCGGCGATGATGGGCCTGGTGTGGGGCGGCGCGTTGATCCACCGGATCTACATTCCTCGGACGGTCTTTGCCATCTCGGCGGTGGGGGCCGGGCTGGTGAATCTGGTGATGGCCCTGGTCCCGCTGGCGGCGGTCATGGTCGCGATAGGAGTCCCCATCGGGCCGGCAGCCCTGTTCCTGCCTGTCTCGATCCTGCTCCTGGCGATGTTCGCGCTGGGCGTGGGCCTGCTGGTGTCGACCCTGGCCGTCTACTTCCCAGACGTCGCGGAGATGTACCAGGTCGGCCTGCTGGCGTGGATGTACCTGACGCCGATCATCTACCCGGAGGAGATCATCCCGGAGGCCTACCGCTGGT
>JACQHU010000191.1 GCA_016198805.1 Armatimonadota bacterium | reverse complement strand
GAACCCCATCGTCAGACCGAGCGATCGGGCGATCCGCCTGTTCCAGCAGTCTAGAGTCGGCAAGCCAGCCCGACGGGTCAGTCCAAGGGCACGTCCTATTCACGCTAGAGCCTCCTGCGCGCCGTAAGGCATCCTCCTCCGCTCCGGAGGACGGGCCCTCGTAGGCATTACCCTGAGAGCCCGGGGAGAGAGCGCGCCCCTATTGTGAGACCAAGTCGCCGACGGTGGGTGAACATTCATGCAGGAACAGGTTGTCGCGCGGTTTCTTGTCGACCGTCCGATTCGCCCTGGGATGGTTCGGGCCATTCTCGACACGCTCTCAGCCCAGGGGGGCGCGTATGAACCGCACCTGATGCGCCGCGCAGACAACCACGCTCTGCAGCGTGTCGCGGGAGCGCGGCCGGCCCGGCTGCTCGACGAAGTGAGCGAAGGGGGGACGCAGACGACCTTTCTTCGCGTGTCGGAGGCGCTGCCCCAGCCGGTTCTCTCCTTCGCCGTGAGCGCGTCCCCGCGAACGAACCCCACGCGCGTCGTCCTCAGTGTCCCTGCGGATTCGCTCCAGACGAGCCGGGAGATCGAGGGGCTGCTGGGGGTGTGCAAGGGTCTCTACCTCTTCCTGGAAGCACCCTGGGGGACTGTCGGTTCCGGGGATCTGCTCGCCACCGGGGTTGCGGCAGGGGAGGGGGAACCCGCACACCTCCAGTGGGCCAATTTCCTCGGCCCGGAGGTCGTCTCACGGTTGGGGCCGGCGAGACTGCTGACCTCGACGGCCTTCATTGTCGAGATCCTGCCAGACGGCGGGGTCATGCTCGTCACCCACCCCTCCCCCGGGCTGGCGGAGTCTCCCGAGGGGAAGGCCCTACGACGAGAGCTTGAGAGGAGCCTTGAGATCGACGAAGGTCTCGCCAGACTGACCGGCGTTCGCGCACCGGCCAGGCCTCAACGGGGCGCCCGATCGGATGCCTGCAAGGGCCTCCCGGACAGGTGAGGCCGGGCTCTCGGGCCTCAAGCGTCCCGTCCCTGACTGACGGCGTCCAGCCCGTTCTGGTTCCCCGACCCCAACATCTAGGGGGCTGACCCTCCCAGGCCCCCACATCTTCGAGCCGGCGGCTCCACCAGCCAGAACCCGCGTCCCCTCGGCCTTTCCGCCATCGGTCTTTCAAAAATTCTTTCGAGAAGCCGGTCTCAAAGAAGGACTTTGTGGGTACACGGAGAATATCGTGGGGCAAAGTGGAGATGCGTGGGAATGCTGAGAGGCGAGTTCGAATACGCCCTCGACGACAAAGGGCGAGTGGTACTTCCACCCAGGTTCCGCCGTGTCCTTGGGGATCAGGTCGTCGTGACCCGCGGCATCGACAAGTGTGTGAGCGTCTACTCGCCGGCCGAGTGGGCGAAGGTGGAGGAGGCGCTCCGGCGCCTGCCGACCAGGGAGCGCGACGTGGTGCGCTACATGCTGGCCGGCGCGGTGGACCTCGAGCTTGATCGTCAGGGACGGATCACGCTGCCCGCGCACCTGCGGCAGCACGCCGGGATCGAACGGGAGGTGATGGTGGTCGGCCTGATCAGCCGGGTCGAGATCTGGAGTCAGCCCAACTGGCAGGCCTATCTGAAGAAGGCTCAGGAGTCGGCGCCGAAGATTGCGGAGCAGATTGAGGAACTGAGCATCTAGGCCATCTGCCATGTCGGCGCCTCATAGCAACGACGTCGGGCATGTCCCGGTCATGCTCGACGAGGTGCTCGTCTGGCTGGCCCCGCGGCCAGGCGGGGTGTACGTCGACGCAACGGTGGGGGCGGGGGGCCACGCCGAGGCGATCCTTGAGCGGATCGTCCCGGGCGGGCGACTGATTGGGATCGACCGCGACGCCCAGGCACTGGCGGTCGCGGCGCGGCGGCTGGCTCGATTCGCAGAAGCGGTCATCCTTCAGCACGCGAACTATTCGGCCATCCGCGCGGTGGTGGCGGATGCCGGCTACGGGGCGGTGGACGGCATCGTGATGGACCTGGGAGCCTCGTCGCTGCAACTGGAGACATCCGACCGGGGGTTCAGCTTCACCCGGCCGGGTCCGCTCGACATGCGCATGGACACCACCCAGCCTCTGCGGGCCGCCGACTTGGTCAACGAGCTTCCGGAAGACACACTGGCCAAGATCATCTGGACATTCGGGGAGGAGCGGTGGGCCCGGCGGATCGCCCGCACCATCGTCCGCCGCCGACCGCTCCACACGACTGACGCCCTGGCGGCGGCCGTGGGGGAGGCAATTCCCCGGCGGTCCTGGCCGCGAGGGATTCACCCGGCCACCCGGACGTTCCAGGCACTGCGTATCGCGACGAACCGCGAACTCGAGCACCTTGAACAGGCCTTGCCAGATGCGGTGGGGACTCTCCGGGGGGGAGGTCGACTCTGCGTCATCACCTTCCACTCCCTGGAAGATCGCATCGTAAAACACTCCTTCCTGCGCCTCTCCCGTGGCTGCACCTGCCCTCCCGGGAGCCCCACCTGCACGTGTGGCGGATCACGGCTGGTGCGCGTCCTGACGCGCAAGCCGGTGACGCCGTCGATCGACGAGGTGGCCAGAAACGCCCGGGCCCGCAGCGCCAAACTGCGGGTCGCCGAGCGGCTGGGCCCTGATCAGGTTTCGTCAGCAGACGAACTCGTGACAGATGCGTCGGAGGCCGGGCAACACAGCGCTGATTCCACCCTCCCCTCCATCTCCCCTAACGCTCCTCCTCCGGCACCCGGCCTCCGACGTGCACGTCCCCGCGGCCCTCGACCGAGGCTTCGGTAATGCTCGCCCCTGAACGTCGAATGCAGGCGTTTCCTATCTGCCTTCCCGGCCGCTCCCCCCGACGGCGGACCGCCGTCCGTCGTCCCCGGTGGAGCCCGATAGCCGGCGTGATGGTGATGGCGGTTGCACTCACGCTGCCCGCGCTGTTCTATGTTGCGCAACGCGCCCATCGAGCAGAGACGGGCTACACGATCCTGCGGCTGCAGCGCGAACTCAGCCAATTGCGCGCGGAGAATGCGCGGCTGCTCGCGCAGGTCTCAGCCCTGAAATCGCCGCAGCGGATCGAGCGGTACGCCACCACAGAGCTGGGCATGGCGCCGCCCCGCCTGCCGCAGCTCGCCGCCATCACCGTCGGGCCGGCTATCGCCCAGGTCAAGGTCCCAGAGGGGCGCCGCGGCGGCATCCGGCGCGTGATGGAGCTCCTGCACTGGAGGAGTGAGGCCGAGGCGAAAGAGCTGCGATGACCCCCCCGTCCCGCCGCCGCCCGCCCGGGCCGGGTCGTCCCCCCGGGCGGCGTTCGTTTCGCCACACCGCCGAGGAGGAAGCGGCGCACCACCGCCTGGTGCGGCTTCGAGTCTCGGCGCTCTTCGTGCTGCTGGCCGTATCGATGGTGGGGCTCGGCGCACGCCTGGTGTCCCTGCACGTCGTCCAGGCGAGCGCCCTGGAGGAGATGGCGGAGCGCCAGCAGCTGGGTACGCTGGTCCTCGACCCCCGCCGCGGCCGGCTGCTGGACCGCTCAGGCCGCCCCCTGGCTGTGAACGTCGACGCCCCCTCAGTCTTCGCTGCGCCGTCCAAGATCGCCGATCCCGATGCCTTCGCGGGACTGGTCGCGCCTGTCCTGGGGATGCCTGGGGGCGATCTGGCCGCGCGCCTGCCGCCTGACCGGCATTTCGTCTGGCTGGCCCGGAAGGTCGCCCCCGATGTCGCCGCGCGGCTTGCGGCACTGCAGCTCGGCGAGCAACTGGGGTTTGTCACAGAAGCCCGCCGCGTCTACCCCAACGGCTCGCTCGCGGCGTACGTGGTCGGCTTCGCGGGTATCGACAACCAAGGCCTGGCCGGTGCCGAACTGGCCTTCGACGCCACCCTCCGCGGCCGGAGGGGGCTCGCCAGGGTGGAGCGGGACGCCATGGGTCGGCCGCGGTTCGAGACGCGCGAGGTCGTGCGGGAGCCGACAGACGGCGCCGACGTGGTGCTCACGATCGATGAGGTAGTCCAGCACATTGCCGAGCGGGAGCTCGACCGGGCGGTGGCGGAGACCAGGGCGAAGTGGGGCACGGTGCTGGTCATGGACCTGCGGACGGGCGAGATGCTCGCCATGGCGGCCGCGCCGCGGTTCGACCCCAACGCCTACAGGCGCGTGGAGCCGGCTCGATGGACCAATCCGGCGCTGTTGAGGATCGTCGAACCCGGTTCCGTCTTCAAGATCGTCCTGGCTGCCGCGGCCCTGGAAAGCGGCGCCGTGGATCCCGAGGAGGTCTTCGTCAACGACGGCATCCTTAAGGTCGGCGGCCACGTGATCAAGGAAGCCCATAACCGGAAGTACCGGCGCCAGACGCTGGGCGACATTATCCGGAACTCTTCAAACGTGGGCGCGGCGATGGTGGCCACGCGCCTGGGCAAGGAACGCTTCTACCAGGCGATCCGGCGGTTCGGCTTTGGCGAGCCGACCGGCATCGACCTGCCCGGGGAGGCCGCCGGTCTGGTCCCGCCGCCGGCGCAATGGCTCGGCCCGGGGCTGCAGACCATCGCCTTCGGCCAGGGCGTCTCCGCCACGCCCCTGCAGATGCTGGCGGCCGCGGCGGCGCTGGCCAACGACGGCGTGCTGGTCCGGCCGCGCATCCTGCGCGCCGTGCGGGACCCTGAGGGGCGGGCGGTCCGGGTCACCGCGCCCGAGGTCGTCCGGCAGGTGACGCCCCCGGCGGTTGCACGCGCCGTCATGGGCATGATGGAAGGCGTGGTAGCCCGGGGGACGGGGACGCAGGCGCGCATCGACGGATACAGGGTCGCCGGCAAAACCGGCACGGCTCAGAAGCCGAGTCCGACCGGTGGCTACCAGCCCGACGCGTACCTGTCGTCGTTTGTGGGGATCGTGCCGTCCAACCATCCGCAGTTGGCGATCCTGGTAATGCTGGACGAGCCGCAGGGCGCCTACTTTGGCGGCGCCGTGGCCGCGCCGGTGTTCCGCTCGGTGGCCGCGCCGGTGCTCTGGCACCTGCGGGTGCCGCCCTCGGCGGCCCAGGTGCTCACACGCTGAGCGCGCCGGCGACCCCGGCGGGACTGACTGTTATAATGAGCGAGGACCGCGTGGAGGTGTACGCATGGAACTGCGCGCGCTGCTGACGGAGCTGGACGCGCCGTCGGTAGTGGGCGACGCCGAGCGGCAGATCCAGGGCATCGCGTACCACTCCCGGGATGTGCAGCCCGGGTTTTTGTTTGCCGCGCTGCGGGGTCTGACGCACGATGGGCATGACTTCATCGGCGAGGCCGTGGGGCGCGGCGCGATCGCCGTCCTGGTGGATCGCGATGTGCCTGCCCCGCCGGGCGCGACGGTGATCCGCGTGGCCGATGCGCGGCGGGCGCTCGGGCAGATGAGTGCCGCCTTCTACGGCCATCCGTCGCGCCGGCTGCGGCTGATCGGGGTCACGGGGACCAACGGCAAGGGCGCGACGACCTACCTGGTCGAGGCGATCCTGCGGCGGGCCGGGCAGCCGTGCGCCATCATCGGCACCATGGGTGTGACCATCGACGGGGAGACGGCGCCGGCGGACCGCACGACCCCTGAAGCCCCGGACCTGCAGCGCGTGCTGGAGACGATGTGCGACCGCGGCCAGCAGTATGTGGCGGTGGAAGTCGCCTCGCATGCGCTGGCCCTGGAGCGCGTGGCCGGCTGCCGGTTCACCGTTGGCGTCTTCACGAACCTGACGCGCGATCATCTCGACTTTCACAAGAGCATGGAGGCCTACCGCGCCGCGAAGACCCGCCTGCTGGCCATGGTCGAACCTTCGGGCTGGGCGGTGCTCAACGCCGACGATCCGGCGTGCGGCGTGATGCGGCGCGTCACGCGCGCGCAGGTGTTGACGTACGGCCACAAGCCGGGCGCCGATGTGCGGGGGCGCGACATCGTCCTGCACCTGAAGGGCTGCGAGTTCGTGGCGGAGACGCCGGTGGGGACGGCGCAGGTGGCGCTCCGGCTCTCGGGGGCGTTCAACGTCAAGAATGCGCTGGCGGCCCTGGCCGTGGGCCTGACGCAGGGGATCCCGCTGCCGGTGATCGCCGAGGCGCTGGCCGCCATGCCGGGCATCCCGGGGCGGTTCGAGCCCGTGGACGAAGGGCAGCCGTTCGCGGTGGTCGTTGATTATGCGCACACGCCCGACGGCCTCGAGAACGTGTTGCGGAGCGCGCGGGAGATCACGACCGGACGGCTCATCGTGGTCTTCGGGTGCGGAGGGGACCGGGACCGGACCAAGCGCCCGATGATGGGACGCATCGCCGCGGAGATTGCCGACCGGGTCATCGTGACGTCGGACAATCCGCGCTCCGAGGACCCGATGGCGATCATTCGCGAGATCATCCCGGGCGCAGACGCCGGCCGGGCGGGACGGCAGATCCCTGTGCAAATCGAGCCGGATCGCCGGCGCGCGATTGCGGCGGCCGTGGCCGCCGCCAGATCCGGCGATCTGGTCCTGATCGCCGGGAAGGGCCACGAGACCTACCAGGAGATCATGGGCGCGAAGCACCCCTTCGACGACCGCGAGGTCGTGCGGCAGGCGCTGCGCGCGGGTTGCGCACCGGTTGGAGGCGCCACCCTGTGAGCCCGCGGCTGACCGTGGCCGAGGTCCTCGCCGCCACCGGCGGGCGCCTGCTGGCGCCTCCGGGCGCGGCGGTGCCCGAGGCGATCACAGGCGTGGTGACCGACAGCCGCACGGCTTCCCCGGGGGATCTGTTTGTCGCGCTGCGCGGGCCGCGCGCCGACGGCCATCAGTTTGTCGCCGACGCCATCACCCGCGGGGCCGCGCTCGCCCTGGTGGCCGATCCGGCCGCCGCGGTCGGGCCGGCCATCGTCGTCAGCGACACCCTGCCTGCCCTGGGGGCCATCGCCGCCCTGCACCGCGGGATCCTGCCGACCACACTGGTCGGGATCACGGGCAGCGTGGGGAAGACGACGACGGTGGGGTTCTGCGCGCAGGTGCTCAGCACGCGGTATGCGGTGGCCCGGTCGGCCGAGTCATGGAACGCGGAACTGGGCGTGGCGCTGACGCTGCTGGGCCTGCGGGAGGCGCATCAGGTGGCGGTCGTCGAGATGGCGATGCGCGGGGTGGGCCAGATCCGGGAGTTGGTCGAGATGGCCCGGCCGCAGATCGGTGCCGTCACGACGATCGGCGAGACCCACCTGGAGTTGTTGGGATCGCGGGAGCAGATCGCATCGGCCAAGGCCGAACTGCTCGAAGGACTGCCGCCCGATGGGGTGGCCGTCGTCAACGCGGACGAAGGGTTAACCGAGCGCCTGCTGCGCGATGTGCGGTGCCGTGTGGTGAAGGTCGGATTCGCGCCGTCGGCCGATGTGCGCGGCGCAGACGTGACCCGCACGAACGGCGGTCACACCTTCCTGCTGCGCCTGGGCGAGGCGCAGGCACAGATCTATCTCCCGGTGGCGGGCATGCACCAGGTGCGCAACGCCATGATGGCCGCAGCGATTGGCTGGGTCCTCGGACTGTCGCCGCGCGAGATCGCATCCGGCCTGGGCCGGGTCAGTCCGGCCAGGATGCGACAGCAGATTCTCCACGTCGGCGAGATCATGATCATCGACGACGCCTACAACGCCAGCCCGCAATCGATGCTGGCCGCCTTCGATGTGCTGGCACAGGTCGGAGGACGCCGGCGGCGCGTGCTGGCGCTGGGAGAGATGCGCGAACTCGGCCCGGCGTCGCCGGAATTCCACCGACGTGTCGGGCGTGAGGCCGCGGCGCTGGAGCCGGCCTTCCTGTTGGCCGTCGGCCCCACCGCCCAGTGGTACCTGGACGGGGCGGCGGAGGCGGGCCTGTCTCCGGCGGCGATGGGCGCGGTGGAGACGGCGACCGACGCGATCCCGGTCTTGCGCGCGGCGTTGCGGCCCGGGGACGTGGTGCTGATCAAGGGATCCCGCGCCATCGAAATGGAGCACGTGGTGGACGCCCTGCGGGCGCGGGAGCCGGTGAGCAACCCATGAGCGAAGCCGCCGCGCTGTCTCTGTGGCTGCGGCTCGTGCTCGCCGGGATCGGTGCCGCCGCCATCGTGGTCGCGGCCGGCCCCCGCACCGTCAGCCTGCTGGCCGCGTGGGGCCACCGCCAGCGCATCCGCGAGGACGCGCCGGCCCGGCACCAGACCAAGGCCGGGACGCCGACGATGGGCGGCCTGCTGATCATTACCGCGATCGTGGTGGCCGCGCTGGCCACATCCGGCGCGCATCATGCGGTGCTGTTCGCGATCGCCGCGCTGGCAGGGTTCGGCGCCATCGGCCTGTGGGACGACCTCCTGGCGGGACGCAGGGACCGCAACCTCGGCCTGCGCGCCCGCGAGCGGCTGGCCCTCCAGGGCGCCGTGGGATTGGTCCTCGGCTGGGCCGCGGCACGCGCCCCCTGGGTCGGAACCGATGTCACGCCACCCTTCGTCGGCACGTTTGACCTGGGCGGCTGGTACATCCCCTTCGCCGCGCTGCTATTTGTCGGGTTCGCCAACGCGGTCAACCTGACCGACGGGCTTGACGGGCTCGCCGCAGGGCTGGCTGCGCTCGCCGGCCTGGGCTTCGTCCTCCTGGCGATCAGGGGGGACCAGCCGGAGGTGGGGATGCTGGCCGTGGCGATGGTCGGCGCATCGTTCGCCTTCCTGACGATGAACGCGCATCCCGCGCGGGTCTTCATGGGCGATGTCGGCTCCAACGCCCTGGGCGCGCTACTGGCCGCGCTGGCCATCGTGACGAAGGCGGAGTTCATCCTGTTCGTGTTCGGCGCCATCTTCGTGGCCGAGGCGGCCTCGGTGCTGCTGCAGGTGGCGTACTTCAAGGCCACGGGGGGGCGGCGCATCTTCCGGATGAGCCCGCTGCACCACCACTTCGAGCTGGCGGGCTGGCCCGAGGCGCAGATCGTGCGGCGGTTCTACCTGGCAGGATCGGCATGCCTGGTGCTGGGCCTGCTGGTGGGTGGCTGATGGCTGGCGATCTGCCCGCGCGACTGGCAGCAGTCCTGGCCCGCCTGCGCGGCCGCCGGATCCATGTGCTCGGACCGTCCGGGACCGAGGGGTCGACGGTCATCGATTTCCTGCTGGCGCAAGGGGTGACCACGATCACCGCGCACGACCTGGAGCCGCCGGAACGGCTGACGGCGACGCTGAAGCGGACGCACCGGTGGCTCGATGACGATGGCCGGAGGGCGCTGCTGCACCGGCTGCAGGCTGCGCCGATCACCTGGCGGCAGGGGCCGGACTACCTCCGGGGCGTGGAGGAGGCCGAGGTCATCTTCGTGCCGCAGTCGTGGTTCCGTCATCCCGAAAACGCGCCGGTGCGCGCGGCAGCGGCGCGCCGGGTGCCGCTGTCGAGCATGATGCACCTGTTCTTCGAAGTGCACCTCGGGCCCATTCTGGGCGTCACCGGCACCAACGGGAAGTTCACGGTTGCCACGTTGATCGCGGCGATGCTGGACGCGGCGGGCATCCCCGTCGTAGCGTCGGGCAACGACCGGACGCACATCCCGGCGCTGTGCCGGCTTGACCGCCTGACCCCCACCACCTGGCTGGTGCTGGAAATCAGCAACCGCCAGTTGATGGGCTTCCCGTACAGCCCGCACATCGCCGTCGTGACGAACATTGCGCCGCACCACCTGGACGACCACGGGTCGCTTACGGCATACATCGAGGCCAAACGAACGATCCTGCGGTACCAGACCCCGCGCGATCACGCCGTGCTCAACGCCGACGATCCGCACGTTGCCGGGATGAGCAATGGGGTCGCCTCAACGGTGTCCTGGTTCAGCCGCCGTCAGCCGGTGGCGCGCGGGGCCTGGTGTGAGGCCGGGCGACTCGTGCTGGCCGGCGCGGACCCTCGGCCGGTGCTGGAGGCTGCCGACCTGGCGGTGCCGGGCGCCCACACCATTGAGAACGCCCTGGCGGCCGTTGCGGCCAGTGCAGTCGCAGGTGCCGATCCCGAAAGCATGGCCCGGGTGCTGCGCGCGTTCCGCGGCCTGCCGTACCGGTTTCGCCTGGTGGCGGAGCGCGGCGGGATCGCCTTTTACGAGGACTCGCTCGCCACCAACCCGTCGGCGGCTGCGGCCGCCATCGCGAGCATGACGCGGCCCTTTCATCTGATCGCCGGGGGACAGCGCAGGGCCGCGCGGCCCGAGGACTTCCTCCCGATGGTGCGCGCGCTGGCTGGCGCGCCGGTGAAGGCCGTGTATCTCATCGGGACCACGGCGCCGCTGCTGGCCGAGGCGATCGGCAGCATGGCGCAGCGGCCGGACGTGGTTCAGGCAGGCAGCCTGGACCGCGCACTCCTGGCGGCCTGGGAGGCCGCCTCACCCGGGGATGCGGTCCTGCTGTCGCCGGGGTGCGAGAGCTTCGATCAGTTCGCAGACTACCGTGAGCGGGGGGATCTGTTTGCCGCGCTTGCCGGGGCGCTGCCCGCTCCCGCGGGCCGAAGGGCGGTCGTATGATGCAGCCGATGCCGGTGCTGCACCGCCGTCCGGGCGACCTCACGTTGTTCGCCACGGTCCTGGCGCTGCTGGCGATCGGACTGGTCATGGTCTACAGTGCCAGCAGCGTCGTCGCCTACGATCGCCTCGAGGACAGCGCCTACTTCTTCAAGCGCCAGGCCATGTGGGTGGCGCTGGGCCTGGTCGCCATGGCGATCGCCCGCGGCATCTATTACCAGCGACTGCGCGCGTACACGGTGCCGGTCCTGATCGCCTCCGGCGCGCTGCTGGTGCTGGTGCTGATCCCCAGCATCGGCCAGATCGCCGGCGGGGCGCGGCGGTGGCTCGTCGCCGGCCCGGTCCGGTTCCAACCGGTGGAACTGGCCAAGCTGGCGCTGGTCCTCTACCTGGCGCATTTCGTGGCCCGGCGCGGGCCCGGCATCCGGAACCTCCGTCGGGGCCTCATCCCTCCGCTGGCGATTGCCGGCGCGTTCGCGGCCCTGGTGCTGCGGCAGCCGGACATGGGGTCGGCCCTGGTGCTCGGCGGCGTGGCCATCGCGGCGCTGTTCCTGGGCGGCGCGCGGGTAATCCATCTGGCGATGGTGGTCCTCGCCGCCCTGCCCATCGTGGCCGCGGCCGTGCTCGCGGCCGAGTACCGTTTCCAGCGGTTCGTGGCATTTCTCGATCCGTGGCGCGATCCGCAGGGCAGCGGCTTCCACAT
>JACQHU010000198.1 GCA_016198805.1 Armatimonadota bacterium | reverse complement strand
GGGGGTCGGGGGGTTAGGTTCTCGGCCGCTCAATTCCACTGAGAACTGCTCTAGGGGCTGCTCTCAGGCTCGACGAAGCCTTCGCGGAGCGCCCGCACGGCGGCTTCGGCCCGGTTGCGGGCGTGGAGCCTGCCGAGGATGTTCTTCACGTGGTAGTTGACGGTGCTCTCGGCGATGCCGAGTTGCTGCGCCACCTGCTTGTTAGTGGCCCCTCGCGCGACGCGCTGGAGCACTTCCTTCTCTCGTTCGGTGAGGTCGTCCGGGGCTTTCGGCGCGGGCTCGCCTCGCACTTGCCGAGCGAACTCCCGCAGCAACTTCCCGGCCAGCGAACGGGAGACCGCCGGCACGCCGTGAGCGAGCCCGGCGAGCATCTCGCCAAACTCCGCGCCGCCCATGTTCTTGAGCAGGTACCCCTCGGCGCCGACCTTGACCGCCTCGAACAAATCACGTTCGTCGTCCGACACCGTCAACATCACGATCTTCGTGGCGGGAAGAGCGGCCTTGATTCGCCGCGTCGCCTCGAGGCCCCCGAGCCGCGGCATCTTGATGTCCATGAGCACGAGGTCGGGCCGGAGCAGCAGCGCCTGCTCGACCGCCTCGAGGCCGTCGCCGGCCTGGCCGACCACCTCGACGTTCCAGGCTTGCAACAGGCTGGCCACGCCATCGCGAAAGAGGCCGTGGTCATCGGCGAGTAGGACGCGCATCGGCTGCATCGGATATCTTCTCCTCGTGGTCCTGCGGAACCGTGATCGTCACCAAGGCGCCGGTGGCAGCTCGGGACTCGACCAAGAAGGTCCCGCCGATGGCCTCGGCTCGTTCCCGCATTGTTTGCAGGCCGAAACGGGGCCAGCCCTCCGGCGTGAGCCGGGTCGGGTCAAACCCCTGTCCATCGTCCTCGACGACGAGGCGCACCGTCCCGTCGACCGTGGCGAGGCGCACCGTCGCTCGACTGGCCCGGGCGTGCTTGCGCACATTGGCCAGCGCCTCCTGCACAATGCGCAGGAGCTGGATCTCAGCGCCAAACGGAAGCCGCAAGGCGCTCTCGTCTGCCAGTACCTGGAGCTCGACCGCGATGCCGCTCTGCTGCTCGAACCCCTCCAGGTACCCGCGCAGCGCCGTCAAGAAGTCGTGTTCGGGGCCGAGCGTCGTCCGCAGGCCGAGGATGGCTTCCCGGATGTCGGCATAGACCTCTTTGGCCGCCGCCTCGAGCTGGGCAACCTGGAGGCGCGCCTCGTCGATCTTGCCCACCTCCAGCAGTCGAGCCACCGCGAGCGTCTTGGTGTTGACGTAGCCAAGCACCTGGCCGAGGCCGTCGTGCATCTCGCGGGCGATCCGCTCCCGCTCCTCCAGGACGGCCAGGCTCTGGACCTTCTGGTAGAGCCGGGCATTCTCGAGCGCCACGGCGGCCTGATTGGCCAGGCTCGAGAGGAGTGCGACTTGATCGGTGGTGAAGGCCGTCGGCCGGTGGCTGGCGACCATGAGCACGCCGAAGGTCCGCCCGCCGCTCTGAAGCGGCACCGCCAGGGCGGCGCGCAGGCCCTCCAGCGTGAGAATCGGGGCCGAGACCGGTCCGGCGGCCGGGCAGTGCTCCCAGTCGTTCATCACGAGCGGGCGGCCGGTCTTGACGACGTAGCCGGCAACGCCCTCGCCCGGTCGGAGGCGAATCTGGCGGAATCGGTCGCTCCCGCCGACCAGGAGGCGCCAGGTCAGGTCGCCACAACCCTCCTCAACCAGGCTGAGGCCGGCCACCTCCGTGCCGAGAAGGTCGCGGGCTCGCCCGGCGACCAGGGCGGCGACCCGATCGGGATCGAGCAACGCCGAGCGGTTCCATTCCGCCACCTCGGCCAGGGAAGCACCCAGCCGCTGGCGCATCGTCTCGAAGGCCTGGGCGAGGATGCCGAGCTCGTCGGTGCGCGCGACCTCGAGGCTCACCGGCCGATCGAGCTGGCCAGCGGCGAATCGTTCGGCAGCCGCCGTCAGGTCCTTCAGCGGGCGGACGACCCGCCGGACGTCGAACCAGGCCACGGCCGCCGCCAGCAGGAGCGCCGCCAGGCCAAACAGCGCCAGCCGTTGCTGAAGCTGGCGCGGCATGGCGAGCACCGCATCCACGGGCTGCTCGACGGCGACGCCCCAGGACGGCAGCAACGACACCGGCGCGAAGGCCACGACGTGGGGGGGAACCGGCGCCGTTGGCGGGGGCTCGTGGAGGCGGTGGCCGGAGGTCCGCGTGTTCATGAGCTCGGCCAGGAGCACCGCGTGCTGCGCTACGACGCCAGGGCTGATCTCCGTCGTGCCGGCGAGGAGCCGGCCATCCGTGTTCATCAACTGGGCCTGTATCCCCTCACCCACCTCCCCGGAAGGCAGCAGGGTCAGGGCCGGGTGGCTGGGATCGACCTCGGCCATCAGGGCCCCGGTGAGCCGACCCCTCGAATCGCGCAGAGGCACGGCCAGGCAAGCGAAGACCGTCTTCCCGTCGATCCGGGAGGGGAGCTCGGTGATCTGGCGCTCGCCCTTGCGGAGGACGAGCTGCACGCTCGGATGGGCGAGCGGGCTGCCGATTGCGACGTCATCCTGGCTCGGCTCGGTCCAGACGGTGATGCCGCTGGCGTCGGTGACCGAGACGATGCTGAAGCTTCCAACCCGCAAGCGCAGGTCGGCGAGGCGCTGGCGCTGGTCGTCGGCGAGCGGGCGACCCGGCTCAATGCGCAGGATGGCCGCCTCGCGCTCGAGCATTACCAGCGCGTAGCCAAGCACGTCGTCGACCCGTCGCGCGAGCGTCTGCGCGAGCGTCACGCGCTCCCGGTAGGCGACCTCGGTGCTGTCACGGATGGTCCAGAGCGCGACGAGACCGAAGAGCCCGAGGATCAACGTCAGGCCAAGCGCGACGCTGGCCACAATGCGGCGGCTGAGGGAAAGAGGCCCGGTTCTGCCTCGCAGGTGCCCGCCCCACGCGGCTGGTATGCCTTTCATGACGACCATCATAGCACGTCCGACCGGCCAACGCCATCCCCGCCGATCGCCGGCCTCCGGGCGTGAGGTGAAAGTCGCGTCCGAGAGGCTGCACAATGCAAAACCGAGCTGCCGAGCGCCCGCATGAACCGGATCAACAACCCTGCGTTCAGGGTCATGTGGAAGAGGTCCTGGTAGGAGTAGGCGCCCGTGAACATCCCCCAGAGGAGGCGCGTGTGGAGTTCGCTCGCGCCCGGACGTCCCCGACCGTCGGCCGCCAGGCGGCAATGGGCCATCGGCAGCATCCCCGCCCGCTTCAGCAGCGGGACCTGGAGAAACAACAGCCGCCCTATCCGGTTGTCGTGCTCGATCGCGTCGCAGAGGGGGAGATAGCTCGTGGCGAACTCGTATCGACCGGGCCCGTGATAGATGGCCGTCCAGGCGGCTCGCTCCGCCGTCGCCAGCGCCGAGCCAATGCCGTTCTTATACAGCCGGGTGGCGGCGGTGTCGCCAATCGCCACCAGACCGTCGTCGACGAAGTTCCGGGCCAGGCCGACCGAGATGCGAGGGAGACAGCCACAGACCTGGCGTACCCGTTTGCCCAGTACGGCCGCCACCTCGTCGAGTCCCAGAAACTGCCGCAGGCTGCGCATCTGGCTGCGCGCATTGAGCAGCGACACGGTCACGAAGGGGCCTTTGGGGATCAGGATGCCATAGGTCGCGACGTCGTCGGGCGGCAAGAAGACGTGAACGGAGGACCCCAGTCGCCGCTGGACTTCGTCGTGGCCGAGATAGAGCTCGGTCTGGAACATCGAGCCGACCGGGGGCGGGCGGTAGTCGAAGCTATAGAGGGCGAGGGGGTAGCCGTTGAGGCCAGTGGCCAGGACGACCAGGTCGTAGCGCTCGCTGGCGTCACCGGTGACGACCTCGACGGGCGGCCCGCGCCGCACCTCCTGGACGAAGGAGCGGCGGTGCGTGGCTCCCCGCGCGACCGCCTGTTGCATCAGGAACTCGTCGAAAGAGCGCAGGCCGGCGGGATGGCCATAGCGGGGGCCGGTGCCGCGGTAGACGCTAATGATATCGGCTGACTGCTTCTCATTGCCTCATTCATTTCCCTTGTAGTCCAGGTTCGAGAGAATAGGGGCGGTCGGACGCGTCACCCTAACGCCCTTCAGGGAGATATCACCACCCGTCGAGTCTTTGTGGCAGGCGTTGCATCCTTCGATGGCCTTGTCATAGGCCGCGATGAAGCGTGGTAGGTCCTTGGCTTTCACGGTGGCGCGCAGAGGCTCGACGCTCTCCCGCATCCACTTGTCCATCTCCGTAGCTCGCTTGGGCCTCACGAGCTTGACGGCCTTGACCGTCTCGTCGGTCCGGTAGACCTCGAATTCCGCATACGTCCAGTTCCGCTGCTGGGCGGC
>JACQHU010000196.1 GCA_016198805.1 Armatimonadota bacterium | reverse complement strand
TCGCCACGGTGGCCAGGACCGTCTGCGCCGAGATGACGGCTCCGGACTCGACGTTGAGCTGCGTGACGACCCCGCCGATCGGCGAGGTGATGCGGAGTTCGCGCAGCCTGGCCCGGGTCTGTGCCAGGACGGCTTCCGCCTGCCGCACCTGTGCCGCCTGCGCCTCGATATCCTCCAGCCGCGGCCCCTGCTTGACCAGGGCCAGTTGCTCCCGGGCGCCACGCAGCCGGGCGCGGGCGAGGTCTACGTCTGTCTGCGCACGGTCGACGGCGGCGCGGGAGATCAGTCCGTCAGCAAAGAGCTGCTGGATCCGGGCCAGGTCGCGCTCGGCCTGGGCCAGGGCGACTTCGGCCTGCGACACGCCGGCTTCGGCCTGGGCCACCTCCTGCGGGCGCGCGCCCGCGCGCATCTGGGCCAGGCGGGCGCGCTGCACGTCCACGGCCGCCTCGGCCTGCCTGACCGAGAGTTCCAGTTCGGGATCGTCGATGCGGGCGATCAACCCACCAGCCGCCACATGCGACCCTTCTTTCACCAGCACGGCGCCGAGACGCCCCGCGATGCGCGAAGTGATGTCGACCGTGGCCGACGCCCGCACCTCTCCCGGGAAGATACTCTCCTCGACCAGCCGGGTGGCGTCCACCACCGTCGTCCTGACCAGCGGAAGAGGACGCGGCTGGGCTGGCGCCGCCTCCTTGGCGGCCGATCGCCGGGAGATCACCTGCATCGCGCCCACGACGGCCGCGACGAGCACCGCCAGGACGAGTACGGACCACACGAAACGTTTCATCCTCGGCCTTTCCTCCTCACCATCCGGAACGGGAGGCGCCGGCGTCAAAAGACGTCAAGGCATCTTCGCGCGGCGGCAGGGCCCCTCCTCCCGCGAAAAGGGCTCCTGCGCCCGTACGCCGTTGCTGCTGAAAGGCTCCCGGTGTTACGATACCCCAGGTTTCGCTCATGAACCAGTACCCGACGACAGCCGTTCCTGATCTGTCCCAGCGCGCCGCGGTGGCCGTCGCTCAGGCCGCCCGTCTCAGGGGTGCGGCCGTGGCTCTTCGCCGGTTTGCGGGCTCGGTCAGGTATCATCCGATCACCGGCCAGCGGCCCCAGCCGACTGTCGAGTTCACGGAGGCCGTGACGGTCCTGGAGCAGGTGCTGAACGAAATCCAGCGAGGCGCGGCCGACCGGGCCCAGGACGAGGCAGCGCTGGCGTCGCTGGGTGATGGTGTCGCCAGGCAGGTCCGGCGGGATCATCAGGCCATCGAGCAGAGCGCGCAGGTGGCCGCGGCGGCCCTGCAGGTCCTCCGTGGCGTCCTGAGCGCCACCGATGAGGCGACGCTGGACGCCCCCTACGGACACGGCGCTCCAAGCCGGCATCATCCGGGGGCCCTGTGTACCATCGTCGCGGAACGCGTCGAGGCTCTCGCCGTGGCGCTCGAGTCGGCGGCGGTCCTGAAGGCCAATCTGACCCGCCGCGCCCGATGAGCGCAGGGCCGGCGCCCCGCCAGACGCTGCAGGGTCTCGCGGCCACGGTCATCGCCTGCCGGAAGTGTCCGCGTCTCATCGCACACTGTCGGGCCATCGCCAGAGTCAAGCGCCGCGCGTATCAGGAGTGGGAGTACTGGGGGCGGCCCGTCCCGGGTTTTGGCGATCCGCGCGCGAGGGTCCTGGTGGTCGGTCTGGCGCCCGGCGCCCACGGCGCCAACCGCACCGGCCGGATGTTCACCGGGGACGGCGCCGGTGCCACCCTGATGGCGTCGCTCCACCACTGCGGCTACGCCTCTCAGCCGGAGAGCGTCTCGCGTGACGACGGGCTGGTGCTGACCGATCTGTATCTGACCGCCGCGGTGCGCTGCGCGCCGCCGGACAACAGGCCTCTGCCGGCCGAGGTCGCACGGTGCCGTCCCTACCTGGTGGCGGAGTTGACGCTGCTGCCACGCGTTCGGGTGGTGATCGCGCTGGGGCGCCTGGCCCACGAGGCCTTCCTGCGTGCGGCCGAGGAGGCGGGCGTGATCGTGCCTCGGCCGAAGGCGGGGTTCGCTCACGGCGCGCAGATCCGGTTGCGCTGGGGGGCGCGGACTCTCCTGCTCATCGATACGTATCATCCCAGCCGGCAGAACACTCAGACGGGCCGGCTGACCCCGGCCATGCTCGATGCCGTCTTTCGCCGCGCGCGCGAGGCGTTGTTATGAAACCTCCTCCGCGGGCCCCCATGTGGTGGCTGATCGCCGCCGTCGTTGCAGGCGGCCTGCTTCGCGTTGCGCTGGGGACCCAGCTCCCGATCGGCGACGACGAAGCCTACTACTGGCTGTGGTCCCGGCACCTCGACTGGGCGTATCCGGATCACCCGCCGATGATCGCGGCGCTGATTGCCGTCTCGACCCGCCTGCTGGGGGACGGTCCGTTCGGCATCCGGGCGCTGACGATCCTGCTCGCGACCGCAACGCCGCTGATCGTCTACCGCGTCGGACGTGAGCTCTTCGGCCGCGACGCCGCCGTCCGCAGCGCGCTGCTGGTGGCGATCCTCCCGGCGTTCGCGCTCGGGACCGTCTTCGCGTTTCCCGATGTGCCGCTGGCCTTCTTCTGGGTCCTGGCGCTGTGG
>JACQHU010000192.1 GCA_016198805.1 Armatimonadota bacterium | reverse complement strand
TGATGATACCGTCGCCGATCTCCACCTGCGTCACCTGGCCGGCCTGCACCTGCTCGATGAAGACGCTGTAGTCCATCACCTCGCGGGGCGTACGGCGCCACAGCTGCAGGGCAAAGGGAAACGCGACCGCCAGGATCACGGCCCAGACGATGAGATTGCGCAGATAGCGATTGGTCACGGAACAACAATCCTCCGGCACGCCCCGGATAAGCCGGGGCTTCGCCCTCCAATTATATCATCCGGTCCGGGTGCAGGCGATTTCGACCTCGCCGGCGGTTCGTTCGGCCCGAAGGCCGGGGAGATCGGCACGCTCACCAGGCCGGCCCGCGCAGGCCAGAGACCGAATCCGTTCGATATGGACGAACGCCAGGCCGCGATTGTTCCCGCGGGCCTGGTGCAACGCCCGGTAGGCGACGCGCCGCTGCACCGCCACCGGCAGCGCGCCGAACCTCGCGGCGTCGATCACCACCGTGCTGCCCGAACAGCGGACCGTCTCGCGCGCCGCGTCGTCGGCGAGCCGGTCGAGCAGCGCGGCGTCGTCGGCGACCTGCAGCGCCAGGCGCCGGAGCACCGCCTTGACACCTGGGTTATACCCAGCCAGACGCGGGAGCAAGTCCTGCCGGATCCGGTTGCGCAGCGGACCTCGCGACCGGTTGGTTGGATCTGTCCGCCAGGCCACGCCCTCCGCGGTCAGGTAGCTGATGAGGTCCTCGCGCCACAGGTCCAGCAGCGGCCGGATGATGCGCAGCCCGTCGTGCGGTCTGGTGGCGGGCATGCCGGCCAGACCATCGGCGCCCGCACCACGCACCAGCCACAACAGCACCGTCTCCACCTGGTCGTCGGCGGTGTGCCCGACGGCGATGTGCGACGCCCCAACCCGGCGCGCGACCCGGGCCAGCGCCCTGTAGCGCAGCGCTCTGGCCGCTTCCTCCAGTGTTAGGCGGTGCCGGCGTGCATGCGCCCGTACGTTCACCCGGCAGACGGAGACTGGAATCCCCCAGGCCCGCCCCGTGCGCCGGACGAAGAGGCCGTGCTCAGCGCTCGCCCTGTGGAGGCCGTGATCGACGTAGACGGCGCGCAGCCGCAATCCAAGTTCCCCCTCCAGCCGGCGCAGCAGGTGCAGCAGCGCCGTCGAGTCCGGGCCGCCCGAGGTCGCGACGACGATGGTCTCCCCGCCCGACAGCATCAGCCCGCGCCGGATCGTCTCGCGGACGCGCTGAATCACCTGCGGAGGGGGCGTGCGGGCCATTCGCCTGAGCTGCGCACGGAACGCCGGCGGTCGCCAGCAACCGCCGGCGTCAACCTGGTGGCGGCGGGGAGACTCGAACTCCCGACTCCGCGGGTATGAGCCGCGTGCTCTGACCAGCTGAGCTACGCCGCCAACAACATACGTATTATATCCTGCGGCAACGCTGACGTCCACGCACGGGTGGCCGCCCGCTGAGGGCTCACGGCGTGCTGAAGCCTCACGGCGTGGTGATCTGGATCTCTCCGCCGGTCACGTCGAAGTTCGGATCCCGGGCGTCTCCCACAGGATCACGGACCGGCAGGAACTGGTCGCGCCGGAGGTCGATGGTGACGAACCCCAGGCGGTCGCTGGCGCCCGGCCCCAGCGCGTCGATCGGCCGGTTGCTCTCGTCCACCGTCACGAAGTTCACCATGACCCGCGTGGGCAGGGCCGGCCCGATCCGCAGGTCGGCGACCGGCACGCTGACCCGGAGTCCCCTGCGATCAGGAAACACCGTGCCGAACAGAAACGGCGCCGGCGGCCGGATCGCCACGAAGCCGAAGGGCTGGACCGTCGTGGGCGGCACCACGCCGAAGAAGAAGCGGCCCTCACGGTAGGCCACGTAGTGCGTCCAGTAGGTGCTGTCCGGCTGCGGCCCCGCCAGCAGCGAATCGCTCACGGTGAAGGCGATGTAGTACGTGCCCCCGCGATCCTGAATCGTGCCAGCCACGGTCATCGTGATCACGAGTTGCTGCCCCGACTGCCCGCCGGCGGGGGGCGTCGCGGCGGCGATCAGCGCCGCCACCACCAGCATCCCGAACCACCGCATGGGCGCTCCTCCCATCATCGCGTCACGGTTTCGGCCTCAGCCACGGCTGGATGAACAGCAGGTTGCCCTGCGCGCCGATCCCGACCTGTCCTTTCGCCCACGGCAGGGCGACCAGCCACGACTCCAGCCACACCTCATTGGTACTCCCTCGGTAGGTGATGGCCGTAGCCAGGCAATCGTACCAGATCCGGGTGATCGTCAGGCGGTCGTGTACCACCTGCCCACTGCCCCCATCATAGAACCCGTAGTAGGTGAGCTGCCAGTTCGCGTTCAGCCTGACGTCTGAGGACAGTTCGGCGCGCGTGACCTGCCCCAGGGACGGATCGTAGGACACCGCGCCGGCGACCCACCACCCTGCGCGGGGCGCATACTGTGACCGGACTACCAGCGGTCCCCACCGCCCGCCGGCGGCGTCGTACGAGGCCGTGGCGGTCGTGACGAAATTGGGCCGCCGGTGCGTCAGGGTCGCGTCGGCCTGCGCCAGCCTGGTGGAGATGGTGTCGAAGAGAAACGGCGTTCGCCCGCTCTGGTCCTGATACGACAGGCCGACCTGCGCCTGCCAGGTCTCGGTCATCTGCCGGAAGTAATCGAGGCGCCCGGACACAAGGGCGCGCACATCGCCTGTCGAGTACGCCGTGCCGCGCGCCTGGAGGCGGAGGTGGACCACGCTGCCATCGGCCTGGCGCAGCGGGCCGTTCAGCGTCACGGCCGCATCGGCCCGGACGGCGTCCACGGTGGCGGCGATCTGGGTCTCGCGGAACCGCCCCAGCCCGCCCTGCAGCTGATAGGCCAGGCGGGTGCCGCGGATCACCCGAGGATCCGTGACCGCAGTCATCTCGGGCAGCCGCTCGACCCCCAGCCGGATATCGCCGGGGAAGCCGCTGCCGTCCAGGTCGACGCGCCCATCGGCCACCAGCGAGGCTGAATACCCGCGGCCGCGGTACCGGAAGGTCAGACGGGGCAGCAACTCCTCATCGGTGCCCAGGGACGTTGTGGAGCGCTGGACGTCCGCCACCACGTCTGCCGTGAGGGTCCCGCTCAGTTGCTGGACATGGATGGCGCGCGCGGTGTACGTGGACGACGCCACCCCTGACGTGTCCAGGCTCGCGTAGGTCTGGAACAGCGTGGTCGTGCTCCGCGGCCCGCGATAGTACGTGTCGAGGGCCGCATAGATGTCCGTCGACGGAGCGAGCGGCGAGGTGCGCGAGAGGTAGTCGGCGTACAGGCGCGTCTGGACATCGCCCAGGCGCTGCTGATGGTTGAGCACCGCCCGTGCATCGACGCCACCGATTTCCCGGTTATCCAGTCGATACAGAAACACCTGACCTTCGCCGCCCCTGAGCCGGTAGACGTGCTCGATGCCGTAGCCGATCCCAAGTCTCTCCATCAGATCCAGCCGCAGGTAGCCGTAGTGATTCTGGTTCACCGCATAGGAGTAGAACAGCTTGAGGAAATAGCCTTCGGCCCCCGAGTAGCCGGCCACCGGGAGGAGGCGGCTCGCGCGCCGCTCCTGGATGAAGATCACGAAATAGGGCCAGGTGAAGACCCGCCGGCCGAAGAGCCAGACCGAGACCTGGCGGCCCACGATCTTGTCGTTGGGAAAGACCGCCAGTTCGCGGGCCGTCAGGTAGGCGACCGGGTTCGACCCCTCGCACGTCGAGCAGAACGCCCCTCGCGCGCTGGTGGCCCCACCCAGCGTGCCTTCCACCACTTCCGCCCGGACGAAGACCGCCCCCAGTACCTGCGGCCCCGTGTACTCGGCCGCCGACTGGGTCAGGCGTCCCCTCCGGCTTGTCAGGTTGTAGTCGAGGGTGGCGCCGCGGATCTTCTGGCGCGCGACCTCGATCACAACTGCACCCTCGGCGCGCACGTCGTTCGTCTCCAGGTTTGCCTCGAGCCGGTCAGCATGGATCACCACGTCCTGGTAGGTGACGACCACGTCCCCGGCCGCGGTCAGGATCTTCCTGACGCGGTCATAGCGGAACGACTTCGCCCGCAAGGTGACGGGAATTTCCTCCTGGGCGAACGCCGGAGCCGCTGCCAGCCCGGCCAGCAGGAGCGCCAGGCACAGTCCCCGCAGCAGCGAGGGCCTCGATCCGGCCACGGTCACGGTCGCCGTGTCGGACTGGGACGGACGACAAACTCCGTGCGGACGTTGCCCTCGGCCTCGAACGTCTCATCGGCGAGCGAGATGACTACCCGATCGGCCTGCAGCCGCCGGCCGTCCGCTTCCTGGACATGGACGTTCCCGGTCACGACCAGCAGGCGGGTCGCTTCCGTATAAGTCGCGCGGTCGCCGGTCGCCCACCGGTCCTTCTGCGTGACCCGCAGCGGCCCCTCAGCTGTGATGTCGCGCTCCCGCAGCGTCATGATCAGGCGCGTGCAGGTCAGCCGGGTCAGGGCGGCCAGGGCCTGCCGCTCTGTGGCCTCTCGGGGAGGACTCGTCAGACCTTCGCGGACGAGCCACTCGCCGCTCGTCTGCTCCAGGACCACGCGGCCGGTCAGCACGAGCCGGTTGGCCGGCTCCGAGTAGCTCAGTCGGTCGGCCCAGGCCGTCTTGTCGCGCTGGCGCACCACGACGGACTCATACGCCTCGGCTTCGTTGACGTCCCACCGGAAGGCGATGCGGGCGGCGGTGATGGTCGTTTCCTCTTTGGCGAGCGCGTCGGCGACCCCACCGGGCCGGTCGGCCGGAGGCCCGGCCGCGCGGACCAGCGTGGCGTCCTCGCGGACTTCCGCGCGCCTGGCGCGCAGGTTGGCGATAAGGCGGCGCCCGGAGATCCGTGTGCCGGGTTGCGTGAGCGTCACGCCGCCGGCGGCGGAGACCTCGCCGGTCCGTCCCTCATGCCGTAACGTCGGCGCGGTCACCGCCGCCTCGCCGTGGATGACCTCCACTCCACCACTGGCCTGCGTCACCTCGTCGCGCAGCAGAAACCGGATCGTCGGGGCCTTGATGGTGGTGCCGCTCTGGACGAGCACCGCGCCGCCGGCGGCCTCGGCAGTCTCCGTGCGAAACTCGTAGCGGACAACCGGCGCAGTCAGGGATCGCTCGCCCTGGCGGACGACCACGCGCCCCTCGGCCGTGGCGGTCTGTGAGGGCTGTTCCAGCCTGAGGCCATCGGCCCGGATCTCCAGGTCGCCCAGCGCCAGGACGACATTGCCGGTGGCCACAAAGACCTGCTGGCGCGCATCGTAGCGGATCCGATCCGCGCGCAGACGGCCGAGTCCATCGGCGGCCTGCTTGGGCTGAGGCGTGGCCGCAGGAACCGATGGCGCAGCCTCCACTGTCGCGCCCGCAACCACCGCCACGATCACCAGCACCAGGACCAGGCGCGCGGTCATCGCGGGCGCCCCTGCACCGGGAAGGTAATCTCGACCCCGCCCTCAAGATCCAGCACCTGCGCCTGCTGGTGCCAGCTCGCCGACTGCGCCACCAGGACCTCGCCGCGGGCCGTCGTGATCCGCAGGCCGCCGTCAAGCCGGACGTCCTGCGACTGCCGCTCGACCACGATGCGCCCGCCAGTGGCGGTGAGCACAGGGGTCTCGTCCATGTAGACCACGGCCCTGGGGATGCCGGAGAATGTGGTCGTCTGACCATCAGGGCTGAGCTCAACGCGCTCGGCGGTGATCTCCGCCAGTTTGCCCCCCCGGGATCGCAGCACGATGGTCGCCTTGGAGATGGCCACAGGTGGCCGGGCCGGAGTCACTTCCTCTCCCTGCAAGGGAGACTCGGCCAGCAGCCAGGCCACGGCGACGCCCGCCGCCGCGGCCACGATGAGCCCTCCCGCGGCCCAGCGCTTCATGATCCGGCTCCCGCCATGCGCACCGGCGACGGCGATACGGCCAGCAGCCGGAGCCGTCCGTCCTCCCAGGCGATCAGGACGCACCCGCCGGCCAGGAAGAGCAGGTTCGGCGCCCACGCCGCCAGGAACGGCGAGAGCACGCCGGTGCTGCCGAGCGCCCGGGCCGTGGACATCACCGCGTAGTAGACGAACAGAAGCACGACGCTGAAAGCAACGCCCACGAACCGTCCGCCCCGGACCGCGAGCAGACTCAGCGGCGACGCGATGAAGGCGAAGATCAGGCTGGCGGCCGGGATGGCAAATTTCCGGTGGTATTCAATGGCCACGCGGGGTGAGAGTCCCGCCTTGAACAGCTCGGCCTGCGCGCGCAATTCGCGCACCGTCATCTCTTCGGGCGTACGCTGCCCATCGAGGAACGCGCCCGCGTCGATCCCGACGTTGATCTCCATGGTTGCAAACCCGGCCTCATAGGTCGTGTACCCGTCGGCATCGAACTCGCGGACCACCCCCTGGCGCAGCACCCAGGTCCGGGCCGACCACGACGCCTCACGCGCCGTGATCAGCCTGGGCAGCGGGCGGCCCGCTTCGTAGATCATGACATTGCGCAAGACCCCGGCCTGAGTATCGACCTGATGCACGTACAGGAAGCGGTTGCCGGGACCACGGAGGAACACCTGCTCCCGGACCTGGGGG
>JACQHU010000019.1 GCA_016198805.1 Armatimonadota bacterium | reverse complement strand
GGGCTGCGGTTTGCGATCCGGGAAGGCGGGCGGACCGTGGGCGCCGGCGTCGTCACGAAGGTCGTGGAGTAGGCTCATGGCCGTCGCGCAGAAGATCCGCATCAAGCTCAAGGCCTTCGATCACAAAGTCCTGGACCAGTCGGCCGAGAAGATCGTCAGCGTCGTCCGCAAGTCTGGCGCACGGGTGTCGGGACCGGTGCCCCTGCCGACGAACCGGAACGTCTACTGTGTGATCCGATCCCCCCATATCGATAAGGAGTCGATGGAGCACTTCGAAATCCGGACCCATCGACGTCTGATCGATATCCTGGAGCCGACCCAGAAGACCGTCGACGAGTTGATGCACCTCGACCTGCCGGCGGGCGTGGACATCGAGATCAAGCTGTAGAGGGCAGCGATGGCGGCCATCCTTGGGCGAAAACTTGGCATGACCCGCATCTTCGACGAGCAGGGCCAGAGCGTGTCGGTGACCGTGATCGAGGCCGGCCCCTGCGTCGTGGTCGATACCCGGACGCCCGAGCGCGACGGGTACGCGGCGGTCCAGGTCGCCTTCGAGCCGGTCCCGGAGCGCAAGCTCACCAAGCCCCTGCGCGGGGTCTTCGCGAAACGCAAGATCCCCCCGCACCGGGTGATCCGCGAGGTGCCCATGCCCGAGGGCGGGACGGTCCAGCCCGGCCAGACCATCACCGTGGAGGCGTTCGCCCCCGGCCAGCTCGTTGATGTGACCGGCACGAGCATCGGCAAGGGCTTCGCAGGCGCCATGAAGCGCCACGGCTTTAGCGGGCAGCGGGATTCGCACGGCGTGTCGTTGATGCACCGGGCCGTGGGATCCATCGGCTCCTCGGATGTGGCCCGCGTGCTCCCCGGGAAGCGCATGCCCGGCCGAGCGGGGAACAAGCGGGTGACCGTCCGCCGGCTGCGGGTGGTCCAGGTCGACCCCAAGCGGGACCTCTTGCTGGTCCGCGGGGCGACCCCGGGGATCCGGGGCGCGTTGCTGCTGGTGAGGAGCGCGCGGGAGAGGAACGCGTAAATGAAGGCCAGGGCGAACGAGCGGGCCGTGCAGGATGCCTAAGGTGACGACCGTGGATGCCACGGGCGCCCCGACGGGGGAGCTCGACCTGCCGGAGGAGATCTTCGGCCTCGCACCGCACCGCGCGGTGCTGCACCGGGCCGTGGTGACCGAGATGGCCAGCGCCCGCGCCGGCACCCATGCCACCAGGACGCGAGGGATGGTCCGGGGTGGAGGTCGCAAGCCGTGGCGTCAGAAGGGGACCGGCCGGGCCCGGCACGGGAGCCGGCGCTCCCCGCTGTGGGTGGGCGGGGCCATCACCTTCGGCCCGCGCCCGCAGGATTACTCGCCGAAGCAGAACCGGCAGGAGCGCGCCCTGGCGCTCCGGTCGGCGCTCTCGGCCCAGGTCCGGGCTGGCCGCGTCACCGTGGTCGACCCGTCGGCAACCGACCGGCCGCGGACCGCGACGGTGGCCGCGCTGCTGCGGGCGCTGGGCGCCGAGGGCGGCGCGGTGATCGTGACCGGAGCCGGTGATGCCACCCTCGCGCGGGCAGCGGCCAACGTGCGCGGCGCGCGGGTCCTGGCGGCGCGACGGCTGACCGTGCGTCATCTGCTGCTCCCGCGTCCCATGCTGATCACGCGTGGGGCGCTGACCGAGCTGCAGGAGGTGCTGGCGCCGTGAACCCGCGGACGATCATCCGGAGGCCGATCCTCACCGAGAAGAGCCTGCGGGGCGGTGAAGCCGGCAAGTACACCTTTGAAGTGGCCCCGGGGGCAAACAAGATTACTGTCCGGCAGGCCGTTCAGGAGCTGTTTTCCGTCCGGGTGCGCAAAGTGAACATCATGAATCTCCGGGGCCGCACCCGGAGGCGGGGACGGTACGAGTTCACTTCCCCCGGGCGGCGCAAGGCGATCGTGACACTGGCCCCGGGCCAGAAGATCGATCTCGAGAGTCTGACCTAGGGCCGACGTCAGGAGGCCGCGATGGGCATCAAGAAGTACGCACCGACCACGCCGGGCCGACGCTTCGCCACGGGCTCCACGTATGAGGAGATCACGAAGGCCAGGCCGGAGCGGTCGCTGGTCCAGCCGCTGACGCAGCGAGCCGGCCGCAACGGGCAGGGAAAGATCACCGTCCGCCACCGGGGCGGCGGGCACAAGCGTCAGTACCGCGTGATCGACTTCAAGCGGGACAAAGACGGCGTGCCGGGCCGAGTCAAAGCCATCGAATATGACCCGAACCGCTCGGCCCGGATCGCGCTGCTGCAGTACGCCGACGGGGAGAAGCGGTACATCCTGGCGCCGGTGGGCCTCAACGTGGGCGATGTGGTGACATCCGGGCCCGACGCGGACATCCGGCCGGGGAACGCCCTGCCGTTGCGCGCGATCCCGGTGGGCACCGTGGTCCACAACGTCGAACTCATGCCGTCGCGCGGCGGGCAGATAGTCCGGGCCGCCGGGAGCGGCGCCCAGATCATGGCCAAGGAGGGCGCATTCGCGCACCTCCGGCTGCCGTCCGGCGAGGTGCGCCTGGTGCCCCAGGACTGCCGGGCGACGGTGGGGCAGGTCGGCAACCTGGAGCACGAGGCCATCAAGCTGGGCAAGGCCGGCCGCGTCCGGTGGATGGGCTGGCGCCCGTCCGTGCGCGGGGTCGCGATGGATCCATCCAGCCACCCCCACGGCGGCGGCGAGGGGCGGTCGCCGGTCGGCATGCCGGGACCGGTCAGCCCGTGGGGCAAACCCACGCTGGGCTATAAGACGCGGAAAGCCAAGCGCAGCGATGCGCTGATCGTGAAGCGGCGCGAGTAATCGGGAGGCGCGAACCAGGCATGGGACGATCGCGGAAGAAAGGGCCGTTCGTCGACGAGCATCTGGCCGAGAAGGTGCGGGAGTTGAACCGCTCGCGGGAGCGGCGGGTCATCAAGACCTGGTCGCGGCGCTCGACCATCCTCCCGGAGTTCGTCGGGCACACCATCGCCGTGTATGACGGCCGGAAGCATGTCCCGACCTACGTCACGGAGCAGATGGTCGGACACAAGCTCGGCGAGTTCGCCCCGACGCGGACGTTCAGGGGGCACGGCGCGCACACCGAGCGCTCGAGCACGTTGAAGTAGGGGCAGGAGGACGTCATGGAGGCAACGGCCACGGCCCGATACCAGAGCGTGTCGCCCCGTAAGGCCCGCCGCGCCCTGCAGGGGTTGCGCGGGCTGCCGGTGAGCGAGGCCGAAGCCCGGTTGCGCGTGGCGCCCGGCGTGATCGCCAAGATGGTGGCCAAAGTCCTGCAATCGGCGGTGGCCAATGCCGAGAACAACCTGGAACTGGACGCCGACGATCTGGTGGTCGCCCGGGCGTATGTCGACAAGGGGCCGGTGACGAAACGGCTCCAGCCCCGGGCGCGCGGCCGGGCAGATATCCTGACCAAGCGGACGAGTCACATCACTGTGGTCGTGGGGGAGCGCGCGGGCCGCTAGGCCGCGCAGCGGAGGTGGACGGTGGGGCAAAAGGTTAATCCGGTCGGGCTGCGGGTGGGGATCATCCGCGATTGGGAGTCGCGCTGGTATGCCAAGGACATGGCGGCCCTGATCGAGGAGGATCAGAAGATCCGGACCCTGATCAAGAAGAAGCTGCACCGGGCCGGGATCTCCCGCGTGGAGATCGAGCGCGCCGCCAACCGGGCGCGCGTCATCATCCATTCGGCGCGCCCGGGGATCATCATCGGCCGGGGCGGCACGGGGATCGACGCCCTGAAGAAAGAACTGGATGCGCTCACCGGCCGCCAGATCCTGCTCAGCGTCAATGAGGTGCGGCGGCCCGAGATCGAGGCCCAGCTGGTCGCCGAGAACGTCGCGGCGCAGCTGGAGCGCCGCATCGCCTACCGGCGCGCCATGAAACAGGCGGTTCAGCGCAGCCTTCGGGCCGGCGCCAAGGGCATCCGGATCGCGTGCAGCGGTCGCCTCGGCGGCGCGGAGATCGCGCGGTACGAGTGGTACCGGGAAGGCCGCGTCCCGCTGCACACGCTGCGAGCCGACATCGACTTCGGGGTCGCCGAGGCGCTTACCACCTACGGGCGCATTGGGGTGAAGGTCTGGATCTACCGGGGCGAGATTCTGCCCGAAGGCCGGCGGCACGAGCCGGAGCTCCGCCGGCCCCCGCGGCCCGAGCCTGCCTCAGGCGGGGGGACGGGGCCCGTAGTGATTCCCAGCCGCACCGAGCCGGCGAGCGTCAGGAGGAAGGGCACCGATGTTGATGCCCAAGCGGACAAAGTTTCGTAAGGCGCACCGGGGGAGCCGGGCGGGCAAGGCGTTCGCCGGCTCCACCGTCGTCTTCGGGGAGTACGGGCTACAGGCGCTGGCACCCGGATGGGTCACGAGCGCTCAGCTGGAAGCCGCCCGCCGGACGATCACCCGGTACATCCGCCGGGGGGGGAAGCTATGGATCCGCCTGTTCCCCGACAAGCCGGTGACCAAGAAGCCGGCCGAAACGCGCATGGGCAGCGGGAAGGGCAACCCCGAGTTCTGGGTCGCGGTGGTCCGGCCCGGCCGGATCCTCTTTGAGCTCTCCGGCGTGCCAGAGGGCCAGGCCAGGGAGGCCATGGCGCTGGCGTCCCACAAGCTGCCGATCAAGACCAAGTTCGTCACGCGGGTGGTGGCCTGACCATGAAGGCGAGCGCGATGCGGGAGCTGACCTCCGCGGAACTCATGAAGAAACTGGAAGAGGCCGACCGCGAACTGTTCTTGCTGCGGATCAAGGTGTCGCAGCAGCGCAACACCTCCCGCATCCGGGAGCTGCGCCGGGACATCGCGCGGCTGAAGGCCACGCTGGACGCCCAGGGCGTCCGGGTCTAGGGGGAGAGGCGGGGATCAACGGATGGCAGAGCGGGGCAGGCGGAAGAACCAGGTGGGTGTGGTGACCAGCGACAAGATGACCAAGACGGTGGTCGTCCGGATCGAGACCATCACTCACCATCCCCTGTACAAGAAGGCCGTGCGGCGCAGCCGCAGCGTCAAGGCCCACGATGAGCAGAACCAGGCCAGGGCCGGCGATCGCGTGCGCATCGTGGAGACCCGCCCCGTGTCCCAGGAGAAGCGGTGGCGGGTCGTCGAGATCTTGAAGCGCGCAGAGTAGGCGGGGTGGCGTCGTGATCCAGCAGCAGAGCCGTCTGAAGGTCGCGGACAACACCGGCGCGCGGGAACTGTTGTGCATCCGCGTCCTGGGGGGATCCCACCGGCGGTACGCCACGGTGGGCGACATCATCGTGGCGTCGGTGAAGCAGGCCATTCCCAACAGCCCGGTCAAGAAGGGCGAGGTCGTCCGGGCCGTGGTCGTCCGGACCAAAAAGGAACTCCGGCGACCGGACGGCTCGTATATCCGGTTCGACGACAACGCGGCGGTGCTGCTATCCGACGCCGCGAACCCACGGGGGACGCGGATCTTCGGTCCGGTCGCCCGAGAGTTGCGCGAGAAGCAGTTCATGAAGATCATCTCGCTCGCGCCGGAAGTGCTGTAGGCGCGTTGCTGGAGGCAGGGACGATGGCGATCGTCGAGGCGAGGCTCCGGTGGCACCTCCGCAAGGGGGACATGGTGGAGGTCATCGGGGGCAAGTTTCGCGGAAAGCGCGGGAAGGTGCTGCGGGTCCTGACGGACGAGGGACGCGTCATTGTCGAAAGGGTCAATCTCGTCAAGCATCACATGAAGCCCAATATCGCCAAGGGGCAGCAGGGCGGCATCGTGGAGAAGGAAGCCCCCCTGCCCGTGGCCCGCCTCATGGTGGTCTGCACCCGGTGCGGCGAGGCCGCGCGGACCGGCCGGCGGATCCTGGACGACGGGACCAAGGTGCGGTACTGCAAGCGCTGCGGCGAGCAGCTGGAAAAGTAGGCGGACGGCAGGGCTGAGGAGAGCGATGGCAGCGAGGCTGAAGGAACGATATCGGATAGCAGTCGTGCCGCAGATGCGCGAGCGGTTCCAGTACGCCAACGTCATGCAGGTGCCGCGGCTGGAGAAGGTCGTGCTCAACATGCGGGTGGGCGCGGCGGCGTCTGACCCCCGGCAGATCGACAAGACGGTCGAGGAACTCACTCTGATCGCGGGCCAGCGGCCCGTCGTGACGCGGGCCCGCCGGTCCATCGCGGCGTTCAAGCTGCGTCAGGGGATGCCCATCGGGGTGAAGGTCACCCTGCGGGGCGACCGCATGTACGAGTTCCTGGACAAGCTCTTCAGCGTGTCGCTCCCGCGCATCAAAGACTTCCGGGGGGTCTCCGACCGCGCCTTTGACGGTCGGGGGAACCTCAACCTGGGCATCAAGGAGCAGTTGATCTTCCCGGAGATCGACTACGACAAGGTCGACAAGATGCGGGGGCTGGACATCACCGTGGTGACCACGGCCCCGAACGATGAACAGGCCCGCGAACTGCTACGCCTGCTGGGACTGCCGCTGCGGGAGCCGGTGCCTGCAGGGGCGGTCGAGAGAGGAGCCTAGCGTGCCGAAGAAGTCAATGATCGAGAAGTGGAAGCGCACCCCGAGGTTCGCCGTGCGCAAGTACTCCCGGTGCCGGCGGTGCGGGCGTCCGCGGGCGGTCTTTCGCCGCTTCGGGTTGTGCCGGATCTGCCTGCGGCAGCTGGCGTATCGCGGTGAAATCCCCGGCATGGTGAAGGCGAGCTGGTAGGGAGGGCGTCCCGTGGGTGGAGTGATTACCGATTCGATCGCGGACATGCTGACGCGGCTGCGCAACGCCAACGCCGCCAGGCATGACCACGTACTCGTTCCATTGAGCCGAATGAAGGTCGAGATCGCCAAGATTCTCAAGGCCGAAGGGTTCATCGCCGACTATCAGGTCATCGAGCGCAAGCCGCAGAACCAGCTGCGGCTGCAGCTCCGGTACGGGCCCAAGCGGCAACAGGTTCTGACCGGCGTCCGCCGGGTCAGCCGACCCGGCCTGCGGATCTACGCCAAGCGGGTCAGCCTGCCGCAGGTCCGCCGAGGGCTCGGCGTGGCGATCGTCTCCACCTCGCGGGGCATCATGACCGACCGGGAGGCGCGGCGGCACGGTGTGGGCGGCGAGGTCATCTGCTATGTCTGGTAGCCGCGCCGGCCGGAGGAGGGCGTAACGATGTCACGCATCGGGCGACTGCCCGTGGTCCTGCCACAGGGTGTCACCGTCTCGGTGTCGGGGCGGACCGTGGAGGTCACAGGGCCCAGGGGCACGCTGGTCCGCCAGGTCCATCCCGACATCCAGGTCGGGGTCGGAGACCGGCGCGTGACCGTGAACCGGCCCACCGATCAGCGCCACCACCGGGCGCTGCACGGGCTGACCCGGGCGCTGATCGCGAACATGGTGAAAGGCGTCGTGGATGGGTACCGGATCGAACTGGAGATTCACGGCGTCGGCTACCGTGCCATCAAACAGGGCCGCCAGGTGACCCTCCAGGTCGGGTTTTCGCACCCGGTGGAGGTGACGCCTCCGGCGGGCGTCGAGATCGAGGTCCCGCAGCCTAACCGCCTGGTCATCACCGGCACGGACAAGGCACTGGTCGGCCAGATGGCGGCGACGGTGCGCGCGATCCGTCCGCCGGATCCGTACAAGGGCAAAGGCATCCGCTACGTCGGCGAGCGCCTGCGGTTGAAGGCCGGCAAGGCCGGGAAGACCGCCGGCAAGGCGTAGCCTACCGGCCAGGGAGAGGGAAGAGCGATGCTCAAACGCACCGATCGCAACGTGCTCCGGCAGCGCCGGCACCTGCGGGCCCGGCGGCGCCTCGCGGGCGTCCCCGCGCGTCCCCGGCTCTCGGTGTTTCGCAGCCTGCAGCACATCTACGCCCAGGTGATCGACGATGCCAGCGGCCGGACGCTGGTGGCCGCCTCGACCCTGGATCCGGAGGTCCGCGAGCGCCTTGCTGGCAAGAAGAAGGCCGACGCCGCGGCCGTCGTCGGGGAGATCACGGCCCAGCGCGCGAGGAGCCGGGGCATCACCGCGGTCGTCTTCGACCGGGGAGGGTACCTCTTCCACGGCCGGGTCCGGTCGCTGGCCGAAGGAGCCCGCGCCGGCGGCCTGCAGTTCTAGCTCAGGAGGAGTGACGTGGCACAGCGCATCGATTCGTCCAGCATCAACCTGACCGTCGAGAAGGCGGTGTTCATCAACCGGGTCGCCAAGGTGACCAAGGGCGCGAAGCGGTTCAACTTCAGCGCGCTGGTGGTCGTGGGCGACGAGAACGGCCATGTCGGGGTCGGGCTGGGGAAGGCCGCCGAGGTTCCGGATGCGATCCGCAAGGGCGTGGAAGACTCGAAGAAGGCCCTGATCGCCGTGCCCCGCATCGGGACAACGATCCCCCACGAGGTGATCGGCACTTACGGGGCGGCCCGCGTGCTGCTCCGGCCGGCGTCGCCGGGGACCGGCGTTATCGCCGGCGGCGCCGTGCGCGCGGTGCTCAACGCGGCAGGGATCAAGGACGTCCTGACCAAGGCCCTGGGCTCCACCAACCCGATCAATGTCGCCCGGGCCACGCTCGCCGGGCTGGAGGCGCTGCGCCTGCCCGAGGACGTGTCCCGGCTCCGGGGCCGGCAGGTTGAGCTGGCCGGTCGGAGGACGTAGGATGGGGCGCGTGCGGATCACGCTGCGCCGCAGCCTCCACGGACGCCCCGCCCAGCAGCAGGCGATCCTGCGGACCCTGGGGCTGCGACGGATCGGCCAGACGGTCGAACGGCCGCGCTCGCCTCGCCTTGCGGGCATGCTGCGGCGCGTCACGCACCTGGTGGACGTGGACGACGGGAACGGCCAGGCAGGGGGAACGCGATGATCACGATCACGGATCTGAGGCCGCCCAAAGGCGCGCACCGGCGACGGCGCCGGGTCGGCCGGGGTCTGGGCTCCGGCCGGGGGGCCTACGCCGGTAAGGGGCGCAAGGGGCAGAAGGCCCGCTCGGGATCCGGGCCGCGGCCGGGATTTGAAGGCGGCCAGACGCCGCTGTTCAAGCGACTCCCGTTCCGGCGAGGGGTGCGCGGGGCTGGCAGCAACATGACCGGCGGGAAGCCCAGGCCTCTCGTGCAGGAAATCCGGCTGCGCGATCTCAACCGCTTCCCGGCCGGCAGCGAGGTCACGCCGGCCATTCTACGGGGCGCCGGCCTGGTCGGGACAGGACCGGTGAAAGTGCTGGCCACCGGCCGGCTCACCCATGTCTTGACCGTCCGCGCGCACGCTTTCTCTGCGGGGGCCCGCCGGGCCATCGAGGCCGCAGGCGGCCGCGCCGAGGTGCTCGAGCGATGATGCAGGTCCGCTCCCTCTCCAACCCGCTGCGGATCCCGGATCTGCGGCGCCGCCTGCTCTTCACGGCGGGGATGCTGGCGCTGTTCCGGCTGGGATCGCACCTGCCGGTGCCCGGAGTGGACGTGTCGCGGATCGAGCAGCTGTTCCAGCAGCAGGGCACCCTGTTCAGCTTCTACGACCTGTTCGTGGGCGGCGCGCTGTCCCGCTTCGCCATCTTCGCGCTGGGCGTGTTCCCGTACATTACCGCCTCCATTATCTTCAGCCTGCTCCAGGTGGTCTTCCCGCGCCTCAAAGAGATGGCGACCGAGGAAGGCGAAGCAGGCCGGCGGCGCCTGGGCATGTACACGCGGTATCTGACCGTCGCGCTGGCGTTCCTCCAGGCCTGGAGCCAGTACTACATTATCAGCACCCAGGGGGCCGTCTACGAAAGCCGGCCGCTGGTCGTCGGCACGATCCTGGTGACGCTGGTGGCCGGGACGATGCTGCTGACCTGGATGGGCGAGATCATGACCGAGTACGGGGTCGGCAACGGCGTCTCGCTCATCATTTTTGGGGGCATCGTCGCCCGCCTGCCGGCGCAGATCGGGCAGACGCTGACGCTGATGCGCGCCGGCGAAGTGAGAGTGCTCTCGTTCTTCCTCGACGTGCTGGTCATCCTGGCCAGCATCGTGGCCGTGATCATCATGACCCAGGCGCTCCGCAAGATTCCGGTCCAGTACGCCAAGCGGGTGGTGGGCCGCCGCGTGTACCAGGGACAGTCCACCCATCTGCCCATGCGGCTGATCCAGGCCGGCGTCATCCCCATCATCTTCGCGGTCTCGGTCCTGCAGTTCCCGGGGACGATCGCGCAGTTTTCCCGTGTGGAATGGCTCCGCATCTGGGGCCAGAGGATCCTCCCGGGTCAGCCGCTGGGCGACGCCCTCTACTTTGTGTTGATCATCCTGTTCACGTACTTCTACACGGCCACGCAGTTCGATCCCAATGACGTGTCCAATAACATCAAGAAGTACGGCGGCTTCATCCCCGGCATCCGGCCGGGCAAGCCGACCAGCGACTACCTGGCGCGCGTGACCGAGCGCCTGACATTCGTGGGCGCGCTGACCCTGGCCACTATTGCGATCGCGCCCGTCTACCTCTCCCGCGGCACCGGCGTGCTGACCCTGTACCTGGCCGGCACGTCCCTGCTCATCGTCGTGGGCGTCGCGCTGGAGACGATGAAGCAACTCGAGGCGTATGTCCTGATGCGCCACTACGAAGGGTTCATGAAGTGAGCGGGCGATGAACCTGATCTTCCTGGGCCCCAACGGTGCCGGCAAGGGCACGCAGGCCCGGCTCCTGCACCAGCGTGAGGGGATTCCCCAGATCGCGACCGGCGACATGCTGCGCGCCGCCAGCGCGGCGGGGACGCCGCTGGGCCGGGAGGCCGAGCGATACGTGCGGGCCGGCGAGCTGGTGCCCGACGCCGTGATGATCGGCCTCGTCGCCGATCGGCTCCAGCAGGAGGACACCTCGGCCGGGTTCGTCCTCGACGGCTTTCCGCGGACAATCGCCCAGGCCGAGGCCCTGGAGGCGGTCCTGGCCGGGATGAACCGGCATCTCGACCGCGTGATCTACTTCGAGGTGAGCGAGACCACCCTGATCAAGAGGCTGAGCGGCCGCATGCTCTGCCGGGCTCAGGGGCACATCTACAACGTCCACTCCAACCTGCCGAAGACGCCCGGCGTCTGCGACGTCGACGGCAGCCCCCTCTACACCCGGGAGGACGATCGGCCGGAGACTGTGCGCCGGCGGCTCCAGGTGTACCGCGAGCAGACCGAGCCCCTGCTGGCTTTCTATCGGGCGCGGGGGCTCTACGCGATGCTGAATGCCGAGGGCGACGTCGAGGCGATCTACCGCGTCCTGCTGGCGCTGATCGCCCCGCCGGTGTGCCGATGACGCTCGGAGAGATGATCGTCCTGAAGACCGCGGAAGACCTGGACCGGATGCGTCGCGCCGGACAGCTGGCGGCCCGGGCGCTTGAGGCGGTGACGCGGGCGGCGCGGTCGGGGGTCTCCACGGCGGCGCTGGATCGGATCGCCGAGGAGTTCATCCGCCGCCATAGGGGGATCCCGTCGTTCAAGAACTACCGGGGGTTCCCCAAGAGCATCTGCACCTCGGTCGATGAGGAGGTCGTTCACGGCATCCCGGGTCCGCGGGTCCTGCAGGCCGGGGAGATCGTGTCCATCGATCTGGGCGTCCTGCTGGACGGGTTCCACGCCGACGTGGCGAAGACGGTCCCGGTCGGCGATGTCTCGCCGCCGGTCCGCCGCCTCCTGGAGGTCGCCGAGGAGGCGCTGGCCCGGGGGATCGCTGAGGCGCGGCCCGGCGCCCGCCTGGGGGACGTAAGCTGGGCCATCCAGGCGGTGGTGGAGGCGGCCGGATTCTCGGCCGTCCGCGACTTCGCCGGGCACGGCATCGGCCGGCAGTTGCACGAGGATCCGCAGGTTCCCAACGTCGGCCGCCCCGGAACCGGCTCCCCCCTGGTCGTGGGCATGACCCTGGCCATCGAACCCATGGTGAACATGGGGGGTGCCGACGTAGTCATCGAGGAGGATGGCTGGACGGTGCGGACCCGCGATCGCTCGCTGTCGGCGCACGCCGAGCATACGGTGGCGATCACGCCGGACGGTCCTGAGATCCTGACTGGACGCAATGGCGCCGGGACCATATACTGAACATTTGTGGACGACTGTGGACGACGCGGCAGGGCGCCCTGCGCACGGGCTGGTTGGTATGGTGGTGACGTCGCGGGCCGGGCGTGACGCGGGAGATCGCTACGTGGTGGTCGGGACCGCGGGCGGTGAGATGGTGCTGGTGGCCGACGGTCGCCGCCGGGGGGCGGACCGCCCCAAGAAGAAGAATGTCAAGCACCTGCAGGTCCACGGCCCCGCGGGGGCGCTGGCGGCGCGCTTGCGTGACGGGGGGCGCGCCACCGACGAGGAGTTGCGCGACGTCCTGGACGCGCATCAGGAGGGCGAATGACCAAGCAGGACGCGATCGAAGTGGAAGGCACCGTTTCCGAGGTGTTGCCCAACGCCATGTTTCGGGTCACCCTGGCCAGCGGGCACAAGGTGCTCGCGCACATTTCGGGTAAGATGCGGATCCACTTCATCCGGATCCTGCCGGGCGATCGCGTGAAGGTCGAGCTATCGCCGTATGATCCGACCCGCGGTCGGATCACCTACCGGTATCGGTAGGGCGCGGCGCGAAGGGAGTCCTGACGATGAAAGTCAGAGCATCGGTGCGCATCATGTGTGAGAAGTGCAAGATCGTGAAGCGCGGGCGGCGGGTCCGCGTGATCTGCGAGAACCCGAAGCACAAGCAGAAGCAGGGCTAGGAGGCACCCTATGGCACGCATTGCGGGAGTGGACCTGCCGCGGGACAAACGGATCGAAGCGGCCCTGCCGTACATTTTCGGGATCGGGCCCAGCCGGGCCAAGGCGATCTGCCGCGCCACAGGCGTGAGTCCCGACACCCGGGTGCGGGCGCTGGCCGAGGACGAGGTGACGCGGCTGCGGGAGTACATCGAGCGGAACTACAAGGTGGAGGGCGACCTGCGGCGCGACATCGCCATGGACATCCGCCGCCTGGTCGAGATCGGCTCCTACCGGGGTATCCGGCACAAGCGGAGCCTCCCGGTGCGGGGGCAGCGGACCAGGACCAACGCCAGGACGCGCAAGGGCCCGAAGAAGACGGTCGGCGTGCGCCGGAAGGCGGCAGCCGGACCGTCGGCGGCCGGGCCTGCGGCGCCTGCGCCGGCCGCGAAATCCTAGAAGGAGCAGCAGATGGCCAACAAACCCAGTCGCGCGCGCAAGCGCGAGCGCAAGAACATCCCGGTGGGCGTCGCCCACATCCGGTCGAGCTTCAACAACACCATGGTCACGATCACCGACGGCCAGGGCAACGTCGTCGCCTGGGCGAGCGCTGGCACCGTGGGCTTCAAGGGGTCGCGCAAGGGGACCCCGTTCGCGGCCAGCGTGGCGGCCGAGACCGCCGCGCGCAGGGCGATGGAGCACGGCGTGCGCCAGGTCGAGGTGCTGGTCCGTGGCCCGGGGTCGGGCCGTGAAGCGGCCATCCGGTCGCTCCAGGCCGCCGGGCTCGAGGTCAACCTGATCAAAGACGTGACGCCGGTGCCGCACAACGGCTGCCGGCCGCCGAAGCGGCGGCGCGTGTAGGCCCGGGGTCCCCGCAGATTCGCGACGCGAATCTGTGGGGTGGGCTGACGCGGAGCGGAGGAGGCACGCATGGGGCGGTACACCGGTTCGGTTTGTCGGCTCTGCCGGCGCGAGGGGATGAAGCTCTACCTCAAAGGCGAGAAGTGCTACACCGAGAAGTGCCCGGTGCATAAGCGGCCGCAGCCGCCGGGCATGCACGGGGTGTCCCGCCGGAAGCTGAGCGAGTTCGGCGTGCGGTTGCGGGAGAAGCAGAAGCTGCGACGGATCTACGGGCTGTACGAGACCCAGTTCAAGACCTACTTCCAGCGGGCGGCCAGGACCAAGGCCGTCACCGGGACGCGCCTGCTGCAGTTGCTGGAGACGCGGCTGGACAACGTCGTCTACCGCCTGGGGCTGGCGTCCTCGCGCAAGGAAGCCCGGCAGCTGGTCGCTCACGGCCACCTCGCGGTGGACGGGAAGCGGGTCACGATCCCGTCCTACCAGGTCCGGCCCGGGCAGACGGTGGGGGTCAGCGATCCGCAGCACGTCCATCCGCGGATGAAGGAACTCGTGGCCACGCCCGGGCGCAAGCCCCCCTCGTGGCTCGAGTTCGACCCGGGCCGTCTTGAGGCCCGCGTGCTGGCGCTGCCGGCGCGTGAGGAGATCGACGTGCCGATCCAGGAGCAGTTGATCGTCGAGTACTACTCGCGGTAATCGCACGTGCGGCGAGTCATGAGGCAGGAGGTCAGCCGATCATGAGTATTGGCACGTTGTGGGAAACCCCGACCCCCAAGGTCGAGTACGCGGAACTCTCAGACACCTACGGGAAGTTCGTCGTTGAGCCGCTGGATCACGGCTTCGGCGTGACGCTGGGGAATGCCCTGCGCCGGGTGCTGCTCTCGTCGATTTCGGGGGCGGCCGTCACCTCGGTGAAGATCGACGGCGTCCTGCATGAGTTTTCGACCATTCCGGGCGTGGTGGAAGATGTGACGCAGATCGTCCTGAACCTCAAGGAGCTGACGCTGCGGCTCTACACCGACAAGCCCAAGCTGCTGCGGCTGGACATGAAGGGGAAGAAGGACGTGACCGCGGCCGATATCCAGGAGGATCCCGAGGTCGAGATCATCAACCCCAACCTGCATCTCGCCACGCTGGACCGCAAGGACGCCCGGCTGGCGATGGAGATCGTGGTCGAGCGAGGGAAAGGGTACGTCCCGGCGGAGCGTCATCGCCGCAGCGAGCACGTGATCGGCGTCATTCCCATCGACTCGATCTTCTCGCCGATCCGCAAGGTGAGCTACATTGTTGAAGACACGCGGGTGGGGCACGCCACCGACCTGGATCGCCTGGTGCTGGAGATCTGGACCGACGGGTCGATCCGGCCGGAGGAGGCGCTGCAGGAGGCCTCACGCCTGCTCATCGACCACTTCCGGCTGTTCGCCGGCATCGCCGACGAGGCGGGGGCCGGGGCGCCGTTCGGCGTCACCGAGGATCCCGACCGCGCCCGCGCCATGGCCATGCCGATCGAGGAACTTGACCTCTCCGTGCGACCCTACAACTGCCTCAAGCGCGCGGGCATCCACACCGTCGGCGACCTGATCAAGAAGACCGAAGAAGAGGTCGTGGCCGTCAAAAACTTTGGGCGGAAGTCGCTGGATGAGGTCAAGGAAAAGCTCACCGCGCACGGCCTGAGTCTGCGGCAGCCGGACCAGGCCTAAGGGAGCGAGACCGATGGGACTGGGGGCCAAGCGCCGCAAGTTGGGCCGGGATACGGGTGAGCGCCGCGCGCTGTTCCGGGACCTGGTCAGCGCGCTCATCCTGCATGATCGCATCGAGACCACCGATGCCAGGGCCAAGGAGACCAAGAAGATCGCCGACGGTGTCATCTCCACCGCCCTGCGCGGAGACCTGCAGGCCCGCCGCCAGGTGCGCCGGTTCCTGACCGACCCCCGGGTGCTCCGGCGGCTGTTCGCAGACGTCGTCCCCCGCTATCGGCCCGGCCGCGGGGGGTATACCCGCATCCTCAAGACCCGGACGCGCCGCGGGGACGGGGCGGAGATGGCGCTGGTCGAGCTGGTGAAGTAGGCCCCACGGGGTGCGCCAACCCTTCATCGAGGTCACCGACCTCCGGTATACGTACCACCCCCATACGCCACAGGCCGTCGTCGCCCTCGACGGCCTGTCGCTGTCCATTGGCCGCGGCGAGTACGTCGGGATCGTCGGCGGGAATGGGTCCGGCAAGTCGACGCTGGCCAAGCATTTCAACGCGCTGTTGCTGCCCGCGTCCGGCCGCGTGATCGTGGGCGGGCAGGACACCCGCGACCGGTCGGCCACGCTTGCCATCCGCCGGCGTGTGGGGATGGTCTTCCAGAATCCTGACAACCAGCTGGTGGCGACCGTCGTGGATGAGGACGTGGCCTTCGGGCCGGAAAACCTGGGGCTGCCGTCCCCCCTGATCCGGGAGCGGGTCGATCGGGCGCTGGCAACCGTGGGGATGACCGCCTACCGCCGGCATGCGCCGCACCTGCTGTCCGGCGGCCAGAAACAGCGCGTGGCCATCGCCGGCGTTCTCGCCATGCATCCCGAATGTCTGATCCTCGACGAGGCCACCACGATGCTCGACCCCGAGGGGCGGGCCGAGGTGCTGGCGACGGTCCGCACGCTTCATCGCGACGAGGGGATGACCATTGTGGCCATCTCGCATACGCTGGAGGACCTGGCCGACGCCGAGCGGATCGTCGCGCTGGACGCCGGCCGGATCGTCCTGGACGGCCCCACCGGGCAGGTGTTCGATCAGTTGAGCCGGTCGCCGCTTGCGCGGATCCACGCGCCGCCGATGGCCCGCCTGGCGCACTGGCTGCGGCAGGACGGCGTCCCGCTCCCGCCGGGGCTGTTCACCGTCGAGGCGCTCGTGAGTGCTCTGGCCGCGCTGGCCGGGAGGGACGGAGCCTCGCATGCCTGATCCGCTCATCGCCTGCGAGCAGGTGCACTACACGTATCTGCGCGGCACGCCCATGGCGGCTGTCGCGCTGCGCGGCGTGTCGCTCGAGGTGCAGCCGGGAGAGTTGCTGGCGCTCATCGGTCCCACCGGCTCGGGCAAATCCACGCTGATCCAGCTGTGCGCCGGGCTGCTCCGCCCGACCGCCGGGGTGGTTCGGGTGCTGGGCCAGGACCTCTGGGGCCCCCGCGCCGACCGCCGGCGTGCGCGCCGGCAGGTCGGGCTGGCCTTTCAGTTCGCCGAGTACCAGCTCTTCGAGGAGACCGTGCGGCGCGACGTCGCCTACGGGCCCAAGAACCTGGGATGCTCCGAAGAGGAGATCGCGCAGCGGGTCGACGAGGCGCTCCGGCAGGTCGGCCTGGATCCCGCGGGATTTGGCGACCGGTCCCCCTTCTCGTTGTCGGGCGGCGAGATGCGACGGGTCGCCCTGGCTGGCGTCCTGGCGATGCGCCCCGGGGTTCTGGTTCTGGACGAGCCGACCGCCGGGCTTGATCCCCGCGGCCGGGAGGAACTTCTGGCGCGGATCCAGGCCCTGCACCGCCAGGGCCAGACCATCGTGCTCGTCACGCACGGCATGGAAGAGGTCGCCCGCCTTGCGCGGCGGGTGATCGTTCTGCACGAGGGCCGGATCGTCCTGGAGGGATCGCCGGGGGAGGTGTTTGCGCACGAGGAAGATCTCCACCGGATCGGCCTCGGGCTCCCGGAGGCCGCGCGGCTGGTGCGGCTGCTGCAGTGCCGCGGGCTTCGGGTGGCCGACGCGCTGACCGTGGAGGACGCCCGCGCCGCGATCGTCGCGGCGCTCCGAGGGCAGGACCGTGGACCTCGTTAAGTACGCGCCGGTCGGACAGTACTTGCCGCGAAATTCGCCGCTGCACCGGCTCGACCCGCGGACGAAGATTCTGGCCACCATGGCCCTGGCGGTCGTGCTCTTCCTGTTGAGGGCGATGGCCGGGCTGGGCCTGTTTGCTGTCGCCTCGCTGGCGCTGCTGGTGCTCGGGCAGATCCCCCTGGGGTACGCGCTGCGCGGATTGCGACCGGTCATCTTCTTGCTCCTGCTCACCGTCGTGCTGAACGCCTTCTTTGGCAGCGGCGGAAGCGAGGCGCGGACGCTGTTCGTGCTAGGACCTCTGGTCGCCACCGAGGAGGGGCTGCGCACCGGCCTGTTCGTCGGGGCGCGCCTGCTCCTGCTGGTCACCATCACCTCCCTGCTGACCTTTACCACCTCCTCGGTCGAACTTGCGGATGGCCTCGAGTGGCTGCTGCGGCCCCTGCGGCGTGTGGGCCTCCCCGGCCACGAGATCGCGATGATGATGACCATCGCGCTGCGGTTCATCCCCACGTTGCTCGAAGAGACCGAGCGGATCATGAAGGCGCAGACGGCGCGCGGCGCCGAGTTCGGACAGGGCAACATCGTCCGCCGCGCGCAGGCCCTGGTCCCGGTCCTGGTGCCCCTGCTGTTGAGCGCGATCCGGCGGTCTGAGGAGCTGGCCCTGGCGATGGAAGCCCGCTGTTACAGCAGCAGCGCGCCCCGGACCCGCATGAAAGAACTCCGGTGGGGACTCGGCGACGCGGTGGCGGGGGTGCTGGTGGTCGCGGCATCGGCGCTGCTGGTGTCGGTGCGGTAGCGTCGAACCGCGCGGCGGGAATCGGGCATGCGCACGCTGCAACTGGTGATCGAGTACGATGGGGGGCGCTACGCCGGCTGGCAGCGCCAGCCGGACGTCCCATCGATCCAGGCGGCGCTGGAGGAGGCGGCCGCCCGGCTGTTGCAGACGCCTCACCGCGTGGTGGGCGCCGGCCGCACCGATGCGGGGGTCCACGCGCTGGGCCAGGTGGCTCATCTGACGACCGAGAGTGGCCTCGCCGCCGAGCGGATCCGCGACGGACTCAACGCGCTCCTGCCTCCCGACATCGTGGTCCGCGAGGTGTGCGAGGCCGCGGCCACGTTCCACGCCCGGCGCGACGCGCGGCTGCGGATCTACCGCTACGCGGTGCTGGCCCGTCCCAGACCGTCGGCCCTGCTGCGCGGCTACGCGCACCACGTGCCTGGCCCGCTGGATCTGGAAGCGATGCGGGCCGCGGCAGCCCATCTGGAAGGCCGACACGACTTCGCGGCCTTCCGCGTGAGTGGCACCGCGACGGCCTCCACGATCTGCTCGCTGGCCGCCGTGACTATTGAGCGCCGAGGCGACCTGATCCTCTTCACCGTGGCCGCCAACCGGTTCCTCAGGCAGATGGCGCGCCGCATGGTGGGGACGCTGCTTCAGATCGGCCGCGGGGCGCTGGCGCCCGACGCCATTCCAGCCATCCTGGGGTCCCGTGACACTCAACGGGCCGGCCCGCCGGCCCCGGCCCACGGGCTGTACCTGATGCGGATCGTCTATGATCCCGCCGCAGACCGCCCACGGGGTGGCGAAGGCCCTGTGATGCTATAATCGTCGCGCGGGCCCGTAGCTCAAGTGGTGAGAGCAGCGCCCTCATAAGGCGCAGGTTCCTGGATCGAAGCCAGGCGGGCCCACCAGGGCTCGTCTCGCATGGCGTCCTGCCGGAAGAGCCGCCAGCGCGGCGCAGAAAGGGCCGGTGGGATCGGAGGTGTCGGTCATGGAGGAACGGGAACGCACCGGGGTCTTCCGGCGCGGTGATCTCACCGCCGGCGGCGTGCAGGACATCCTGCTCGACGTGTACCGGGCATTGGAAGAGCGGGGCTACAACCCCGTGGAGCAGATCGTCGGGTACCTCCTGTCAGGGGATCCCACGTATATCACGAGTCACGGCGACGCGCGGAAGGCGATCCGTCAGGTCGACCGGATCCTCCTCCTGGAGGAGCTGGTCCGGACCTACATGGAGAACCGGCTGCGCGCGGCCACATCGTAGCAGCAGTCACACGTTTCGTCGCAGGAGGGACTCGGTGGAGACGTTACGCATCACAGGCGGCCGCCGTCTGCGCGGCGCGGTCAATGTCGCCGGAGGGAAGAACAGCTCGCTCGCCATCATCGCCGCTGCCGCGCTGGCTGCCGACGTCTCGACCCTCGAAAACGTTCCGCACTGCCGGGACGTCACCACCCTGGTGGAGATCCTGGAAGCGCTGGGAGCGCGCATCGCCTTCGTCCCCGGGCGCCTGACCATCGACGCGCGCGGGCTGACGAATCACGCGGCCCCGTACGACCTCTGCCGCAGCATGCGGGCGTCGTTCTACACCGCGGGCGTGCTGCTGGGGCGGATGGGCCGGGCGCAGGTGCCGCTGCCGGGCGGATGCTCGATCGGGGCCCGGCCCGTAGACTTTCACCTGCGGGGCTTTGCCGCACTCGGCGCGAAGGTGGTCACCGAGCACGGCTTCGTGAAGGCCGCGGCTCGCCGCCTGCGCGGGGGGCTGTTCTACGTGCCCCGCAGCAGCTTCGGCACCACCACCAACATGATGCTGGCGGCCAGCATGGCGAAGGGAACCACGGTGCTGCAGAATGCCGCCCGCGAGCCGGAGATCGTCGACACCGCGGTATTCCTCAACCTCATGGGGGCCCGGATCCGGGGAGCCGGCACCGATACCATCACGATCGAGGGCACCGACGAACTCCACGGCAGCACGTACACGATCGTTCCGGACCGCAATGAAGGCGGCACCTACCTGCTGGCCGGCGCCGCCACCGGCGGTGATGTCCTGGTCGAGGGGATGATCCCCGAGCACGTGACCGCGCTGCTGACGAAGCTGGAGGAAGCCGGGCTGGAAGTGGTGCCCGGCACCGACGGGGTCCGCGTGCGGGCGACGGGCGAGATCCGGGCGCTCGACGTCGACACCGCGCCCTATCCCGGTTTCGCCACCGACCTGCACCCGCAGATGGCCGCCATGCTGACCCTGGCCCGCGGCACCTCCAGGATCCGCGAGACGGTCTTCGAGTCACGGTTCGCGTACACCGACGAACTTCGGCGGATGGGCGCGGACGTCAGGGTGGAAGGGGAAACGGTGCACGTCAACGGGCCGTCGCGCCTTTCCGGCGCTCCGGTAGAGGCGCCGGACATCCGCGGCGGGGCCGCCGTGGTCATCGCGGCCCTGGCGGCGGAGGGGGAGACCGAGATCTCGAAGGTCGAAAACCTCGACCGCGGGTATGAGGGGCTGGAGGGGAAGCTGACCCTCCTGGGCGCCCGCGTGGTACGGGACGGGTCCGCCGGGATTCGAGAGGCCGGATAGCGCCGGGTCAAGAAGACAGACACCAATCACGGAGGTGGGCGGCCAGATGGCGCTCGGTCGCTTCGGCGTGGTCGTCATGTGCGCGGCGCTGGCCGCCACCATCGCTGTCCTCGTCGGTCGACCGCACGCCGCCGCGCAAGAGACCACGGCCGCCGAGCGCGGCGTGTTTCTCCTCGAGGTCATCGGCCAGGAAGGCAGCGGGTATCGCGAGTTCAGTTCGGGCACCGCCTTCTTCACCGACGCCGAGGGAACGGCACTGACCACCAGCCACGTCGTCTGGCGCCCGCATCGAGACCCAGCACGCTTCCAGCTCCTGGCGATTCTGGACGGCGCGTTCTTTTCCGCCAAAGTGGTGTGCGCGAGCCGGCTCACGCAGGATCCCACGCGGCCGGCACCGGCAGGCGTGCCCCTGGAGCGGGATGTGGCGCAGATCAAAGTCGTCCTCCCTGACGTGCCCTTCGGACAGTGGGGCGTACGCGCCCCCGACGGTCAGTTCATCACCGTCGCCAGAAAGCACGAAGGGCCGATGCCGTCGTTCTTCCCCCTGACCCTCGGCGCAGACCCGCGCCAGGGGGATGGGGTGCGCATCGTGGGGTTCGGGCGCCTCCCCATCCCTCGCCGCTGGTCGGCTACGGGGACGGTGCGGGAGGTGAACCGCGCGCCCGACGGGACCCCGGTATTCACGGTCGTCTATGATCGGGCGGCGGCGCCCGGGCACAGCGGATCGCCGGTGCTCAACGGCTCCGGCCAGGTCGCCGGCATCTTCGCCGGGGGCGGGATGAGTGATGACACCTGGGGGATCGGCATCAGCTCGTCTGCCCTGCGGGTCCCCTGCAGGTAGGCGGGCGGCGCCGCGGAGATCACCTCCTATCCCTTAAGGGCTTCATGCTGGCATCCGTTGACGTCGGCACGCAATCCATCGACAGCTACAACACCAGTGCGGGTGTCGAGGTCGTCGAGGCGCTGCGGGCGCAGGCCGAGGATCTCCGGGGAGCGCGCGTCCTCCACATCAACGCCACGCCGTACGGGGGAGGGGTGGCCGAGATTCTCCGTTCGCAGATCCCGCTGTTGCGCGACCTGGGAATCCAAGCCGACTGGAAGCTGATCACGGGGGACGAGGCGTTCTTCCGCGTGACCAAGACGATCCACAACGGGCTGCAAGGAGCGTCCCGCGAACTCGCGACGACGGAGCAGGAGACGTATCTCACCTACTCCACGAGAAACGCGCAGTTGCTGGAAGAACCGTATGATGTGATCGTGGTCCACGATCCTCAGCCGCTGGCCCTGCTCCATTTCCGTGGAAAGAATGCGGCCAGGTGGATCTGGCGGTGTCACATCGATACCTCCGAGCCCAACCCCCAGGTGTGGGGATTCCTGCGCCCCTACCTGAGCGACTACGATGCCGCCGTCTTCACGCTCCAGGACTTCGTCCCGCCGGACTGCCAGGTCCATCGCATCGAGATGATCCCGCCCGCCATCGACCCCGAGAGTCCCAAGAACATCGAGATCGCCCCGGAGTTTGCCCGGCGGCTGCTCCGGTGGATTGGGGTGGATGTGGACCGGCCTCTGGTCACTCAGGTCTCGCGGTTCGACCCCTGGAAGGACCCGCTGGGCGTGATTGAGTCGTACCGGCGCGTCAAGCAGGCGATTCCCAAGTTGCAGCTCGCGCTGGTGGGATCCATGGCGCTCGACGATCCCGAAGGGTGGGACATCTACCACCAGATCCTGGAAGCCTCCCGGACCGACCGGGAGATCCACATCTTCACGAACCTGACCGGCGTGGGCAACATCGAGGTCAACGCGGTCCAGCGCCTCTCGCAGGTGGTCATCCAGAAGTCGATTCGTGAGGGATTCGGCCTGGTGATTTCCGAGGCGCTCTGGAAGGGCACGCCCGTGGTGGCGGGGCGAGCCGGTGGGATCCCCATGCAGATGCGTGAGGGTGGGGGCTTTCTCGTCGCCTCCGTGGAAGAGGCCGCCGACCGGATCCTGTGGCTGCTGGAGCATCCTGAAGAGGCCAGGGAGCTGGGAAAGCGCGGGCGGGAGCTGGTACGCCGCCAATTCCTGCTGACCCGGTTGATTGCCGATGAGCTCCGGCTGTATGCGTCGCTTCTCGGCGTGTAACGCGCTACGTTTGTGGCCTGGCTGGCGACGTTCCTGGGGAGAGGGCTCGAACGGCCACGAAGCATGCGCGTCAGGTCGCCATGATCGTGGTCCCGCGTCAGTGAGGAGACAGGGATGACGGCCGAGCAGGCCATCGTCTTCGGCGTCCTGGCCATGTCGCTGGTGTTGTTCATCACCGGGCGCTGGCGATACGACATCGTCGCGCTCCTGGCCCTCCTGGTGGTCACCGTGACGGGACTCGTGCCTCCGGGCGAGGCGTTCGATGGGTTCGGGCATCCGGCCGTGATCACGGTGGCCGCGGTGCTGGTCGTGAGCCGCGGCCTCTTCACGTCGGGCGCGGTCCATGTGGTGGCTGACTGGATGTCACGCATCGGCGATCGACTCATTGTCCAGGTCGGGGCGCTGACGGGCGTGGTCGCGGCGGCGTCGGCCTTCATGAACAATGTGGGCGCACTGGCCCTGTTCATGCCCATCGCGATCCGGCTGGCGCGTAGGAGCGACAACCCCCCCTCGGCTCTCCTCATGCCTCTGGCCTTCGGCTCACTGCTCGGCGGGTTGATCACCCTCATCGGCACGCCGCCGAACATCATCATCGCCACCTTCCGCGCGCGGGACGGCGCCGAGCCGTTTCGCATGTTCGACTTCACGCCGGTCGGCCTGGGGGTCACCGTCGCTGGCGTGCTCTTCATGGCGCTGGTGGGATGGCGGCTCGTTCCGCGGCGTAGGGGAAAGACATCCCGCCAGGAGCTCTTCGAGATCGAGAGCTACATCACCGAGGTCCGGGTGCCGCCGGAGTCGAAGGTCGTGGACCAGCCGATCCGGGACCTCGAGGCGATGGACGACGCGGAGATCACCGTCGTGGCCCTCGTGCGCGGCGAACGGCGGTTCCCGGCGCCCTCCGGGTCCGAACTCCTGCGGGCGGGCGATGGCCTCGTCATCGAGGCCGACTCTGAAGACCTGCAGGCGCTGATCGACAAGACCGGCCTGAAGCTGGTTGGAGCCAAGCAGCTCGGAGAAGACGCACTCGGCTCGGACGAAGTCACCATCGTCGAGGCCGTCGTCACGCTCGACGCTCGCATCGTGGGCAAGACCGCGCGGAGCCTGAACCTCCGCCGGCGCCACGGCGTGAACCTGCTGGCTGTGGCGCGTCAGGGGGCGCGGCTCAAGGCGCGGCTGTCGGATATCCGCTTCCGGGCCGGCGATGTCCTGCTCCTCCAGGGCGGGGAGGAGGCGCTCGCCGAGGTGCTGCCGCTGCTGGGATGTCTGCCGCTGGCCGAGCGAGGGCTTCGGATCGGGCAGCCGCTCCGATTCCTGCCGGCGGTGGGCATCTTCAGCCTGGCCCTGGCGGCCGCCGCCACGGGGCTGGCGCCGGTGCAGATCGCCTTCACCACGGCGGCCCTGGCTATGGTGCTGGTCGGGCTGCTCCCGCTTCGCGAGCTCTACGAGAGCATCGACTGGCCGATCATCGTCCTGCTCGGCGCCATGATTCCGGTCGGCCGGGCCCTGGAGACCACGGGCGGCGCCCGGCTCATCGCCGGCGCGCTGCTGGCCCTGTCCGCGCAACTGCCGCCCGTGGCCACGCTCACGATCGTCCTGGTGGGCACCATGTTCCTTTCGGATCTCGTCAACAATGCGGCCGCGGCCATAGTGATGGCGCCCATTGCGATCGGCGTCGCCCACGGCATGGGCGTGTCGATCGATCCCTTCCTCATGGCGGTCGCGATCGGTGCCTCCTCCGCGTTTCTCACGCCGATCGGGCATCAATCGAACACCCTGGTGATGGGACCGGGTGGCTACCAGTTCGGCGACTACTGGCGTGTGGGTCTGCCGCTTGAGGTCGTCATCGTCGCGGTGGCGGTGCCGCTCATCCTGTGGTTCTGGCCGCTCTGATCGCTTTCAGAACCAGGCGGCTGGCGGCCGGCGAAGGGCTCGTCCGACAGGCTGCCGAGGCCCTGAGCCGTCGGGGGATCCCGCATCAGCTGCGGTGGGCGGCGTGGGCGCGCGGCTGCGCTACTGACCCTCAGCCTTTTACGGCACCCAGCGCGGCCTGGACCGCCACGAACTCGCCGACGTTTTCCATGGTAATCAATCCGACAAGCCGGCCCCCTCGGATCACCGGCAGCGTGTGGCACGCGCAGCCCTGCATCCGGATGAATGCCGCTTCCAGCATCTCGTGGGGGTCTGCGACCATGAACTCCCGCTGCATCACATCGGCCACGCGTGCCTCTTGCCCGCGCTGCGCCAGGGCCACCAGCAGGTCGCTGCGCGTCAGCACGCCTACGACCCGCGCGTCTTCGAGCACCGGGAAATCCTGCTGGGTCCCCGCCAGCAACAGATCGATCGCCTGCCGCAGGAGATCCTCAGGAGCGAGCACGCGGAACTCCGTGATCATCGCCCGGCCAACCGGAATCCCGCTGAGGGCGGACTTCATCTGCACCAGGCTCGCCTCCTGGGTGGCGCCGATCCAGACGAAGAGCGCGATGAACAGCAGGAACGGGTTGATGAGCAGTCCCAGGAATCCGAACAGGAGCGCCATGCCCTGCCCCAGGGCGGCGGCCACCTGCGTCGCCCGCGTATAGTCCATCCGCATCGCCAGCAGGGCGCGCACGACCCGCCCGCCGTCCATGGGGAACGCCGGGAGCAGGTTGAACGCGGCCAGGAAGATATTGACGATCATCAGCCGTTCCAGGAAGGGCCCCTGCGTGATGGTGAGGCGGCTGATCGGCTCCAGCCCGGCGGTCAGCTGCATCCAGGCCAGCAGCACCAGCGCGATGGCGACATTGACGGCAGGCCCGGCGAGCGCCACCCAGAGCTCCTGCGCCGGTTCGTCGGGCATCCGCTCGAGCCGCGCCACACCGCCGATCGGCAACAGGGTGATATCACGCGTCTTGATCCCGTAGGTCATGGCCATGAGGGCATGGCCCAACTCGTGGAGCACCACGCAGCCGAAGATCGCCACGATGAACCCGACGCCTGCGACCACCGCGCCCAGCTCACGCGCCTGGGTCCAGTAGATGAGCGCGATCCACCCGATGAGAATCAGGAACGTGGCATGGACATAGACGGCGATGCCGACGACTTCCCCCAGTTTCCAGGCCCACCTCATGGCAACACCCTCCGGGATGCACGCTCAGGCACGGAGCGCCCCAGAGAAGCCCTGACAGCCAGCATGGCCTGCCTTCTCATTCTCCCCCAGCCGCCGGGGTCCCGGAGCCACGCGTGGCCCGGCTCCTCAGCACCCCCGCCCGCACGTCGTATTGTCCTCGCAGTTCGTCTACGATGGTTCCTTCCCACAGCGGGACACCGACGATGTAGGCGGCCCTGCCGATCATATGAGCCGCCACCGGCGCCGTGAGCAGCACGAAGGCGATCGCCGCCAGCGCGCGCGTCCGGATACCCAGGTCGTCGAAATGCACGGCGACGGCCAGGAGCAGGCATCCAACGCCGAGCGTCGCGGCCTTCGTGGCCGGCTGCATCCGCGTGTACACGTCAGGCATCCGAAGGATGCCGATGCCGGCCAGCAAGATGAATGCGCCGCCCAGGAGCAACAGCAGCGCCGTCACCCATTCGGTCATCGCCTGGCTCCCCGTTCGAGATACCGGGCGAAGGCCACCGTGCTGAGGAAGCCGATGAGCGCCAGCACGATGGCCGCGTCAAGCAAGACAGGCTGTGCAGTTCGTATCTCATAGACGGCCACGAAGCCCACCACGGTCAACGCGATCAGGTCCAGGGCCACAACCCGGTCGGGGAGGCTGGGCCCCCGGACGAGTCGCACAAGGGCCAGGAGGAGGGTGGATGTCAGCATGGCGAGCACCACGTTGGACACCGCGGCCAGCAGGGGTCCCGTCCCGCTCATCGGGTCACCTCCAGCACCCGGCGTTCCAGCTTCTCTTTCAGCCGCTGGCGGAACGCTTCCACCTCGTCGACGTACGTGGCGTGGATATACAGGACCTGCCGGTCGTCTGAGACGTCCAGGCTGAGCGTCCCCGGCGTCAGCGTGATCAGGTTGGCAAGAATGGCGATCTCTCCGTCGGTCCGGGCATCCAGCGGAATGGCAAGGATCCCCGGCCTCATGTGGTGGCGCGGCGTGAGCACGTCGTAGGCTACCCGCAGGTTCGCCAGCAGGAGTTCCCAGAAGTAGAAGAGCAGGAACTCGATCACGCGGCGGATCCTGCTCCCGTAGGCGGCGCGTCCCACCAGGCCCGAGAACCGCAGGGCCAGGTAGCCGAGCGCAAACCCCAGGGCCAGGTTGCTCAGGGTGAACCGTCCCGTGACCGCGGTCCAGGTCAGGGCGAGCAGAAGGTTCCAGAGAAATACCCTCATCGGGGGCTCCCCAGCACGGCGTTGATGTAGGCGGTGGGGTCGAGCAGCTGCTCGGCGGCGCGCCACGTCAGGGTGAAGAGCGGCTGCGCGGCGAGCCCGATGGCGACCGTCACGGCCGCGAGCACGACGACGGGCATGAACATGCTCGTCAGCCCCCGCGGCCGCACTCCGGCGGCACTCCCTGGACGCGGCGTGGCGGCCGATTCGCCGGTGTCGCCCTTCCAAAAGGCTTCGGCCCAGATTTTGGTCATCGAGAACAGGGTCAGCAGGCCCACGGCCAGAGCCGTCGCCACGACGGCGTACTGCTGTCCGGCGAGCCCGGCCTGGACCAGGGAGAGCTTCGCTGCAAACCCGGAGAGCGGTGGAACGCCGGCCAGGGAAAACGCGGGCACCAGGAACAGCAGCGCGAGCGCGGGCTGCGTCCGGTACAGCCCGCCCAGGTCTTTCAGGACGTATGTCCCACGCAAGCGGTAGGCGATTCCGCTGATGAGGAAGAGGTTCGTCTTCACGATGATGTGATGGGTGATGTAGAAGATCGAGCCCGCCAGGCCGAGCGGCGTAAACAGGCCCAGCCCCATGATCATGTAGCCGATCTGGCTGACAATGTGGAACGCCAGGATCCGCCGGAACTCGTTCTGGGCGACGGCGCCCAGGACACCGGTGGCCATCGTCAGCCCCGCGATCACCAGGATGAGCGTGTGGATGAAACCCGGATCCTGCACGAACAGCAACGTGAAGACCCGAATCAGCGCGTAGACCCCGACCTTGGTGAGCAGGCCCGCGAAGATGGCGGAGGTGGCAACCGGCGGCGTGTGATAGGAGGCAGGCAGCCAGAAGAACAGCGGAAACGTCGCGGCCTTGATGCCAAAGGCGACCAAGAACAGCAGGCCGACCGTGGTGACCAACCCGGGCGCCGCGGTCCGGCTCAGCGCGCGGGCCAGGTCGGCCATATTGAGCGTCCCGGTCATGCCATAGAGAATGCCGACCGCTGTCAGGAAGAAGGCTGACGAGATGAGGTTCAGCGTGACGTACTTGATCGCTCCCTCGATCTGGGCTCGTTCCCCGCCGAGCACAAGCAGCGCGAACGATGCAATGAGCATGACTTCGAACCAGACATACAGGTTAAAAATATCCCCTGCGAGAAACGCGCCGCTGACGCCCAGCAGCAGCACGTGGAACAGCGGGTAGTACCCGTACTCCTCGCGCCGGGCGTCCATGCTCCCCAGCGAGTAGACGGTGACGGCCAGCCCCATCATGCCGGCCACGACGGCCATGATCGCGCTGAACAGATCCGCGACGATCGTGATGCCAAAGGGTGCCGGCCAGGCGCCGATCTGGGCGGTCTGAATACCGTCTGAGGCGACCGTCCACAGCAGGCCGAGCGTCGCGCCAAAGTGCGCCGTCGCCCCGGCCAGGCCCAAACCGCGCTGAGTCGTCCGCCGGCGCCAGGCCAGGAGGCACGCGATGCCCGTCAGCAGCGGGACCAGCAGCGTTCCGAGCAGGAACAGATTCATGTATCGGTCGCCTTCAAGTCGTCTAGGTCGTCGGTCCCGACGGCCTGGACGGCGCGATGGACGAGCACGACCATGAACGCCAGCACGCCGAAGCCGATGACGATCGCGGTCAGGATCATCGCCTGCGCCAGCGGATCGGCAAAGGGCGCAGGGGGGCGGTCGCTGCCCAGAGGGACGATCGGGGCTGTGGCACGGGTCAATCCCGCCGAGGTAAAGATCAGCAGATTCGCCGCATTGGTCAACAGGGCCAGACCGATGAGGAGCTTCACGATGCTGCGCCGGAGGATGAGATACAGGGCTGTGGCGTAGAGGCCTCCGATAACGACGGCCAGAAGCAGCGGCATCTCAGGCTTCCTCCATGATCGTGAAGATGATCGTCAGGACCGCCCCGACCACGACGAGGTAGACGCCGACATCAAACACCACCGGCGTTCCGATGTCCACGTGCCCCAGACCCACCGGTGCCAGCGACACCCACTGGCCGGTGAGAAAGGGCTGACCGGCCAGCACGCCGGCAACCCCGCCGGCGGCTGTCACGAGCAGGCCGGCGCCAAGGAGCGAGATCGGATCGACCCGGATCATCCGCCGCGTCTGCGGGAGGCCCTCAGCAAACGCGTGTAGCGCGAAGGCTGCGGAGGCGACGAGACCGGCCGCGAAGCCGCCCCCGGGCTCATTGTGGCCGCGGATGAGCAGGAAGACCGAGAACAGCAGCAGCAATGGGAGGAGGAGGCGCGCGGCGGTGCGCAGGATCAGCGATCTCACGGTGTGCTTCCTTTCTCAGGCCGGAGGCGCAGCAGAACGTACACCCCAATGGCCGCCGTCGCCAGGACCGTAATCTCGCCCAGCGTATCGAGACTGCGGAAGTCCACCAGGATGACGTTGACGATGTTTCGACCGTGCGCGGCCGCGACGCTGTGCTCGGCGAAGTACTCCGCAATCCTGGAGTCCCTGCGGGCCGTGGTGGTCAGGAGTACCAGGGCCGCCACCAGCGTCCCTGAGACGCCAGCGATAACGACGTCGCGAAGCCGGGCGGTCCGCCCCGACAACCGGGCGAACCTGGGCAGGTGATAGAACGCCAGCACCAGCAGGATCACGGTGAAGGCCTCGACCAGGAACTGCGTCATCGCCAGATCCGGCGCCCCGAACGAGATGTAAACCAGGGAGATGCCTGCGCCAACGACCCCCAGGGCGGCCACCGCGCCGAGGCGTGACGCGGACCCCGCCGCCGCCAGGGCTCCAAGCAAGATGAGAGCGCCGATGAACGCGTCGTGGAGCTGCACGGCTGGCTGCAACACAATCGGCTGCCATCGGACACGTGCCAGCAGCGCATAAGCGGCCAGCCCGTTGGCGGTGATCAGGATCATGATCAGGTACAATCGCAGATACCCGCTCTGCAGCAGCCGCGTCTGACTCTCCGCGAGCCAGGAAAGCGCCTGAAGCCCCAGTTCATACCAGCGGGACGGCCCCCCCCAGCTCAGCCACCACGTGCGGGCCGCAGCGCTCCGGCGGATCGTGGGCCAGGCGCGATAGACCAGCAGACCGAGCACCAGCGACGCGCCGCTGAACGCCAGGGCCGGGTTCGGCCCATGCCAGAGGGCCAGGTCCGCGACCTCGCGCCGGGTCAGCACCGATGCGGCAGACGCTGTCACGATCGGCTCGGCCAGGATCTCCGGCCGCAGGCCCAGGACCACGCCGCCCGCGGCCAGCACGACCGGCCCGAGCCACAGGCTGGCGGGCGCCTCCTGGGCGTCTGACAGCTCATCGGGCCTCGTGCCTGCGAACGGGCGGAGGCCAACGATCGCCGCCGCCGCGACCGACAGCGCTGAGCCGGCAAGTACTGCAGGAGCCAGCAGGGCCCGTGTCGGTGACTGTGCGAGCACGGCTTCCAGCAGGAGTTCTTTGCCGATGAAACTCAACACGGGCCCGAATCCGGCCAGCGCCAGCGCGGCCAGGCCCGCGGCCGCGGTGGTGAGCGGCATCGTCCGCCACAGGCCGCCGAGATGATCCACATCACGGGAGCCGGCCCCGTGCTCCAGGCTGCCGGCCCCCAGAAAGAGGGCGCCCTTGTAGAACGCGTGGGCGAGCAGGAATGTCATGCAGGCTCTGGCGGCATCGGCTGTCCCCATGCCCAGCAGCATGGTGAGGGTGCCCAGCGCCGCGACCGTGGTGTACGCGAGAATCTGCTTCAGGTCTGTGCGCAGCAGCGCGAGGGTCCCGCCCGCCAGCATCGTCACGGCGCCCACAGTGGTGACAAGGGCCACCCACGGGTCGGTACCACCGAGGATCGGGCTCATTCTGGCCAGCAGATACACGCCGGCCTTGACCATCGTAGCGGAATGCAGGTAGGCGCTGACGGGTGTCGGCGCTTCCATGGCGGCCGGGAGCCAGAAGTGAAACGGGACCTGCGCGGACTTCGTGAAGGCGCCCAGCAGCACCAGCACCAGGATCGGGAGGTAGAGGGGATGGGCGCGGATCTCGTTTCCCCGACCCAGGAGGGTGGAGAGTTCCAGGCTCCCGCCGACCTGGCCCAACAGGAGCACTCCCAGCAACAGCGCCACGCCGCCGACACCTGTGACCAGCAGGGCCTGGAGCGCCGCGGCCCGGGCCTCGGGCCGGGAGTGCTGGAAGCCGATCAGGAAGTAGGAGCTGATGCTGGTGAGTTCCCAGAACACGAAGAGCACGATGACATTATCGGCGAGGACGAGGCCCAGCATGGCGCCCATGAAGAGCAGGAGCATGCTGAGGAACCGGCCGAGGTGCGGATCATTCGGCAGGTATCCGCCCGAGTAGATGAAGATCAGCGTGCCGATCCCGCAGATCAGCAGCGCGAACAGGAGACCCAACCCGTCCAGATAGAGAGAGAACTGCATGCCGAGGGCCGGGATCCAGGAATGCGTGACGTTCAGAGCGTCACCTGCTCCGATCTGGCCGAGCAGGCTCCCGAAGTACACCGTCAGTGCCAGCGGGAGGAGGGCGGTGACCCATCCTGCGGCCCTGCCCGTGGCTCTCACAAGCCACGGCGCGGCCAGCGCAAGGACAAAGCCGGAAAGCACCGCAACCGTCATACCCGGGGCCTTCCTTCGCTGCCGCCGCTGCCGCGGCCTTCCTGGCGTTGGCGCCACAGCACGAAGCCGCCCGCAGGGACAAATGCCAGTAGCCACCAGTCCGCGTTGATCCCCGCGTTGGCGGGAGACGTCCTTCTGCTGCCGCAACCGCTTCCGTTGGGCTGCGCCGCTCGCAGCACGAGACGAGATCAGCGGTCATCGCACGGCGAGCGCGGCGGCCGCCGCCGCCGTGAAGATCACGACCAGCCAGGACGGAAGCCTCCACAGCGCGAGCATCCCGAACGCCACCAGCGCCAGGGCGAAGTCGGTCGGGGTCCGGATGGCACTGGTCCAAACAGGGTGGTAGAGGGCGGCCAGGAGGAGGCCCACCACCGTCGCGTTGATGCCGCGCAAGGCGGAGCGCACAGCGGGCTGTTCGCGCAGCCCGTTCCAGAACGGGAGCACGCCGATCACCAGCAGGAACGAGGGGAGGAAGATGGCGACGAGCGCCAGTGCGGCGCCTGCCACCCCGTTGGGTCCGGGCTCCATCACCGCGCCCAGGTAGGCCGCGAAGGTGAAGAGCGGGCCGGGCACGGCCTGCGCCGCCCCATATCCCGCTACAAAGGCCTCGTTGGAGACCCATCCAGGCCGAACGACCTCGCCCTGCAGCAGCGGAAGCACCACGTGCCCGCCCCCGAAGATGAGCGAGCCCACGCGGTAGAAGCTGTCGAAGACTGCCAGGGCGTGGGCAGAGACGGCCTGCCGCACCAAGGGCAGCCCGCCCAGCAGGATGAGGAAAGCGACAGAGGCGGTGATCGCTGCAGGCCGGCTGATCGGCACCTTCAGGCGCAGGCCGGGCGACGCCTCGGCCGGCGGCAGGAGCAGCCACCCGATGAGGCCTCCGGCGGCGATGACGAGCACCTGCGTGGCGGCCCCGGGCCAGAGCAGGACGACCAGCGCGGCCAGGAGGCCGATGCTGGCGCGCGCCCGGTCGGGGGTGAGCGATCGCGCCATACCGGCGAGCGCGTGCGCCACGACGGCGACCGCCACGATCTTCAGACCCCGCAGCCACCCCGCGTCCGCGACGCCGGCGGCTTGGATTCCGTAGGCCACAGCCACCATCGCGATAGCCGAGGGGAGCGTAAACCCCAGCCAGGCCGTCAGGCCCCCGAGCAGTCCCGCACGGGTGATGCCGATCGCGATCCCCACCTGGCTGCTCGCCGGGCCCGGAAGGAACTGGCACAGCGCCACCAGGTCGGCGTAGCTGTGGTCGTCCAGCCACCGGCGCCGGGCCACGTACTCGTCACGGAAGTACCCCAGGTGCGCGATGGGGCCGCCGAACGAGGTGAGGCCCAGCCGCGTCACCACCCACAGGACCTCGAGGGCAGACACAGCGGAGCTCATTGGGCGGCGACGATCCTGATTCAATCAGGTTGCATTTCAGCCCTTGCCCTGATCTTCCTCTCGTCGGGCATGGGGTCTACTGGTCACTCCGCAGCGCGTTCAAATCGTCCCGCGAGTGCAGCGGGACCGAGAATGAATTCCTTCGCAGGCGACGGCCTGGCTCTTACTGGCCAGAGGTGATGGTGGGCGAGGAGGGTTTCGAACCCCCGACCTCCTCCGTGTAAGTCTGGGGTGGTATTCCCGCCCCGTCCCGCCGCGCGTCACAAAGGCCCGTCCTGTCTGCGTTTTCGCCCCCGGCGTTCGCGCCCCGCGACACCGCCTCCCGCCGCGTCTTGCCCCGCGCGTTAGCAGGCCGTTAGCAGCGGTGTTCCCCGGATCGAACCGCCCCCTACCCTCTGGGGCCCCCCCGTGCGCGGTCCGCCTCCCGACCGATCCGGCGCGCTATGTCGTCGTCCACAGTCCCGAGCGGTTGGTCTACGAACAGGCGATGCGCCGACAGGACATGCAGCGC
>JACQHU010000015.1 GCA_016198805.1 Armatimonadota bacterium | reverse complement strand
GTGGTCTTGCCGCTGCCGGTGGGGCCGGTGACCAGCACCATCCCGTGAGGTTTCGACACCGCGTTCTCCCACAGGCGGAGCGTGTCGCTGTGGAAGCCCAGGCGGCCCAACCCGATCATGGTCTGCGACTGATCGAGGATGCGCATGACGACCTTCTCGCCGAACATCGTCGGCAGGGTGGAGACGCGCAGGTCGATGTTGCGTCCGTCGGCGACCAGGTGGATGCGGCCGTCCTGCGGCCGCCGTCGCTCGGCGATGTCCATCTCCGCCATGATCTTGACCCGCGACACCAGCGCCGCCTTGAGATGTTTCGGCGGGTTCATGACGTCCCGCAGCACGCCGTCCACCCTGAAGCGGACCCAGAGCCCGGTCCGCTGGGGCTCGACGTGGATGTCGCTGGCGCCCTGTTTCACCGCCTCGTCGACGACGAAGTTGACGAGCTTGACGACCGGCGCCTCTTCGACCAGCGCCCGGAGCTGCTCAACCGACGGGTCCTCTTCGGCCGTCTCGACGCCAAAGTCGGGAACCGCCTCGCGCATCACTCGCTCGAGGACGTTATCGGTGAGCTGGTAGGACCGGGCCTGCGCCGCGGCGATCTCGTCCTCTGTCGCGACGGCCAGGTCGACCTCCATGCCGGTGATCAGCCGGATATCGTCGACCGCGATCACGTTGAGAGGATCGGCGATCGCGACCAGCACACGGCCGCCACGGCGCTCCACCGCCAGGCACTTGTGACGCACGGCCAGCGCATGGGGAATGAGCCGGGCGGTCTCAGGGTCGATGCGCGTCTCGCCCAGGGAGAGGTAGGGATAGCCCCACTGGTGGGCCATTCCCCGGGCCAGGTCGATGTCGGTCACCGCGCCGATGTCGCGGAGAATCTGTCCGATGCGCTCGCCGGTCCGGGCCTGGATCTCCAGCGCTTCGGCCAACTGCTGCTGGGTGATCAGGCCGAACTGCTGCAGGATCTGCCCCAGCGTCTCACTCTTCCCGCCCAGCCGTGCCCTGGCTGCGCGGGTCGCCGCGGCACCGCCGTTGGCGGTCCGTGAGTCGGCCGGTTCGGCCTCCGCAGGGGGCCGTGGGGCCATAGGCGCAGCCGGTGAAGCCGCGAGACCGGGGACCGGCGGAGCCTCGGCGGGCGCAGCGGGCGGCGCCGGCGAGGCACCAGGCTGAGGAGCCGGGGCGAAGGGCGACGGCTCCTGGAGTTTTGCCTGCACGTCGGGGTCGTCCGGCGAGAGTGCCGCGGCGTGCTGATAGGCCTGCAGCACCTGGTCGGTCTCGCCGCGCGCCAGATGCTTGTCGGCGGCGGTCAGGTACGCCTGTGCGGCCTCCTCTCGCGCGCCCTGGGCGCGGTAGACGGCTGCCAGGTCCCAGTACAGCCACGGTTCATCCGGCTCGAGCTCAGCGAGCCGCAGGTAGGCTTCGCGGGCCTCGGCCCATTGCTCCATGCGGACGGCGCGGCGAGCATCCGCATAGAGGAACGCCCGCTCCAAGGTGAGACTCTCGGGCGGCAGGCCTGCCGCTTTCTTGAGAGTCTGAAGGGCGCCTTCCGCGCCGGGTCGGTCTGACGGTGCTGCCATCGGGCTGGGGTATCTGCCTCCGGATACTCTAGTTATGCCCAAGAACAGCGAAAATGCGGCGTCTCCCCGTTTGACCTGGGATCTGCGCCGGTGGGACTAGTGCCACAAACTTCTGGGCATATTCTGACTTGCCCGTCCGAAGATTTCGACCACAATGACACAAGGTTGGGCACGGCGCAAGCCAAAGTAGAAAGAGGTTCGGAGGAAGTTTTCCCAGACGACCGGCCCGCGTGGAGCCGCGACAGCCACGGGTTCCCCCGGAGGGAGCCGGCTGACGCGCACCCTGCGTGATCGGGGGAACCGGAGGGTCGTGCACCGTGGATCTGTATCAGACCGAAGTTCGGCTCCTGTCCGGCTTCCTGCGCGATCGACATCTGGTCACCATCGCGGTCAACGAGGGCTTTCACACCGACCAACTGCCGTCTCCGCTCGCCCGTCGGCTCGGCAAGGTCATTATGGAGCTGTGGGCCACGCCCGGGACCGTCCTGGATGAATCCACCCTGCGAGCCCATCTTGCCGACCGCGGCTTCATGACGCCCGAGATGGACCGCTACCTGGCGTCGGTGTTCCAGCTCCCGCCGCTGGATGCCGGTCAGGTGGTGGCGCAGATCGGGGTCCTCAAAGCCCAGGAGAGCCGGGAACTCCTCGGTCAGGTCTACGAGGCCATCGGCAGCTACCTCTACCGCGAGGACCAGCAACAGGCCGACATCATGCAGTTCACGACCGACGCCATCCGCCGGCTGCTGGAAATCCAGCGCCGGCGCGTGCGGCGCCAGGTGCAGGCCATCGCCGAGGCCTTCGCCCCGCTTATCACCGGTCGGCGCGAGACCGTCACTGACGGCATCCTCGGCTACTCGATCAGTCCCTTTGACCGTCTGAACACCCTGCTGTCGGGGCTCCGGAGAGGGTTCTACTACGGACTGGCGGGCGCGCCGCGGCGCGGCAAGACCAATCTTGCGTTGGATCTGGCCGTGCACGTCGCTACCAATCACCGGATCCCCGTCCTCTACTACACGTGGGAACAGACCCGGCGCGTGCTGGCGGCGCGGCTCATCGCGAAGGAAACCGGGATCAACCCGACCGCGATCCTGGCCGGCGTTGACCCGTCGGGTCAACCCGTGGGCGAGCATCTGGTGTCAGCCAGGGGAGCCCTCGCGCGGTACGCGCCCTACGTGCACCTGGTCGAGGCCGGCCGCAAAGACACGCTGGACCGGATCCGGGCCCACGCCCATAATCTGATGCAGGAGTTTCAGACGCAGGAGATCGCGGTGTTCTTCGATTACCTGCAGAAGATCCCGCTGGCCGATTACGTCGAAGACTGGAAGGCCAGGACCGACCAGATCTCGACCGAACTGGCCGAGCTGAGCCTGGAGTTGAACTGTCCAATCTTTGCGATCTCGCCGCTGGACAAGGAAGGATGTCGGCTGGATGAGCGGCCGGCGGAAGACGCCGAGATCTTCAACCCGTTTAACCGACCGACCATGCACCATAGTATGGGGAGCGGGGATCTCGAGTATGATCTGGATGTCGCCATGGTGCTGGCCAAAGACTGGAAGGCGACCCACGACCTCCGACAGCTGATTGAGAGCCGTGCCAAGGCCGAGGGGATCCCCACAGGGGAACTGCCGAAGGTGGACATCGTCAACCTGTTCATTGACAAGAACCGGGACGCGCCGGAGTCGCCATCGAATATCGTCCAGTACGCGTTCTTCGTGACCCTGAACAAGTTTGTGGAACTGGACTACAAGCTGGAGGCCGAGTACCGTCCCGATTTCCACGGGTTCTCCAAACTGCAAGAAATCTACACGTACCTGCGCGAACACGGCTTCGGTCCGGCGCGCGACTACGCCGGTGCGCAGCGTGCGGGGGCCAATGGGGGGGGAAGCCGATGATTGTCGACAGGCGCGCGCCCATCTATCCTATTCGCACGGTGGCGCAGTTGACCGGGGTCAACCCGCGCCGCATCCGGGCGTGGGAGGACCAGTACAACCTCCTGTCCCCGGCGCGAACCGGCGGCGGCCATCGCCTGTATAGCGAAGAAGATGTGGAGCGCATCAGGTGGGTGAAGGCCATGGTGGATCGGGGCATGAGCCTGAAGGGGATCCAGCGTCTGGTACAGAGCGCGCTGCAGGTGGAGCTGGCCACCGAGGGGCGGGGAGCCGGCCGATGAAGGTCGAATTAGACCGTGAGCAGGTCATTTTGTTCACGCCGCATCATCGTATCGAGGGCGACCTGCACCTCCCCGCGACGGCGCGGCTCTCGGATCGGCTGAACGCGGCGAAGGACTTCCTGCCCATCACGTCGGCGCGGGTCTTTTCGCTGGACGGGCGGCTTCTGTACGAGACGAACGTGGTACTGGTGCACAAGGCGCATGTCGTCATGATGATGGAGCGTCATGAGACCCTCTAAGGGCATTGCCACCCGCCGCAAAATTCGGCTGGGTGAGGTCCTGGTCGAGGCCGGGTTGATCACGCCGGCGCAGCTGGAACAGGCGCTGCAGGCGCAGGGCGTCACCGGCGACCGGCTGGGGAAGGTCCTGGTGACACTGGGCCTGGCCACCCAGGACGCCATCGCCAAGGCCATCGCCAGCCAGCTGGGGCTGGAGTACGTCCACCTTCAGACGGTGACCATCCCGGAAGACGTCCTGACCATGCTGCCCGAGGCGTTGATCCGGCGCTACCAGGCCATCCCCGTGCGCACCGACGACGACGACCTGGTCCTGGGCATGGTCGATCCGCTCGACGTGGTGGCGTTGGATGACATCCGGCGCGTCGTCGAGCGCGACCTCATTCCGGCCGTCATCACCCAGGAAGGCTTCCAACACGTCGTCAACCAGTACCCGGCCTTGGAGAGTTCGCTGGATCAGGTCATTCAGGAGATCCGGCCCGCCACGGTGGGGGAAGAGGAGCCCGGGCTCGACAGGCTGCGCGAGATCGTCGAAGACGCCCCGGTGGTGCGTCTGGTGAACCTCATGCTGGTGCAGGCGGTCCGCCAGGGCGCCAGCGACATCCACGTCGAGCCGCAGGAGACCCGGCTCCGCATCCGCTACCGCATCGACGGCACGCTGTATAATGTCATGAGCGCCCCCAAGCACGTCCAGGCGGCTGCGGTGAGCCGGATCAAGATCATGGCGAGCATGAACATCGCCGAGCGGCGCGTGCCGCAGGACGGCCGCATCGAACTCCGCGTGGACGGCCGCGAGATCGACCTGCGCGTCTCGACGGTGCCGACCGTCTTCGGGGAGAAGGTCGTGATGCGCATCCTGGACAAGCGCGCCGCCCTGGTGGGCATCGACAAGCTCGGGCTGCTGGAGCCCGATTTCCCGCGGTTCGAGTCGCTCATCACCAAGCCGTACGGGATCATCCTGATCACCGGCCCGACCGGCAGCGGGAAGACCACCAGCCTGTATGCCATCCTCAACCGCATCAACAAGACCGAGGTGAACATCATCACGATTGAAGACCCGGTGGAATATCAGTTGAGCGGGATCAGCCAGGTCCAGATCAACCCCAAGGCCGGACTCACCTTTGCCAACGGCCTGCGGTCCTTCCTCCGTCAGGACCCTGACATTATCATGGTGGGGGAGATCCGCGATGAGGAGACGGCCCGGATTGCCATCCACGCCGCGCTGACCGGGCATCTGGTCCTGTCAACCCTGCACACCAACGACGCGCCCGGCGCCGTCACCCGCCTGGTCGACATGGGCGTGGAGCCGTTCCTGGTCTCGTCATCGGTCATCGGGGTCGTGGCCCAACGCCTGATCCGGGTGCTCTGCCCGCGGTGCCGGGAGCCGTATGCGCCGCCCGAGGAGGTCGTGACCCGCTACGGCCTGGCCGGGCCGGATGATCCGCCGCCGCAGATCTATCGCGCCAGGGGGTGCGAGGCCTGCAACAACATCGGGTACAAGGGCCGCCTGGGTCTGTTCGAGATCATGATTCTGGACGACGAGTCGCGCGCGCTGGTGGTGAAGCAGGTGCCTGCGGACGTGCTGAAGCGGGCGGCGGTGGCCGCCGGGATGCGCGCCCTGCAGCAGGACGGCGTCGCCAAGGTGCTGGCCGGTGTCACGTCGCTGGAAGAGATGCTGCGCGTCGTCTTCGTCGAGTGACCGGGGGGGAGCACAGGATGCACATCGACGACCTCTTGCGAGAAGTGGTGGCCGCCCAGGCCTCCGACCTCCACCTGACCTCGGGCATCAAGCCGACCATGCGCGTCTGGGGGCGGCTGACCCCCATGGAGCAGTACGATGTGCTCACCCCCGAGGACACCTTCCAGCTCGCGTACAGCATGCTCAATACGTTCCAGAAGCAAAAGTTCGAGAAGTTCTGGGAGCTGGACCTGTCCTACGGCGTGCCTGGCCTGGGCCGGTTCCGGGTCAACATCTACCGGCAGCGGGGCGCGGTGGGCGTCGCCACCCGCGTCATCCCCATGTCCATCCCGTCCATCGAGGCCCTGAACCTGCCGCCGATCCTGAAGGACCTGACGCGGAAGGCCCGCGGGCTGATGCTGGTCACCGGGCCGACCGGCCATGGCAAGTCCACCTCGCTGGCGTCGATGATCGACTTCATCAACTCCGAGCGCAGTTGCCACATCGTGACCGTCGAGGACCCCATCGAGTACCTGCACCAGCACAAGAAGAGCATCGTGAACCAGCGGGAACTGGGCTTCGACACCCAGTCCTTCCCCAATGCCCTGCGGGCGGTGCTGCGTGAAGACCCCAACGTGGTGCTTATCGGAGAGATGCGTGACCTGGAGACCATCAGCGCCGCGCTGACCATCGCCGAGACCGGACACCTGGTGTTCGCCACCCTGCACACGGCCAACGCGGCGCAGTCCATCGACCGCATCATCGACGTGTTTCCGCCCTACCAGCAGCAGCAGGTCCGCATCCAGCTGTCCATGGTCATCGAAGCGATCATTTCGCAGCAGTTGCTGCCCAACGCCCGCTACCGTGGCCGCGCGGACAACGATGAGCCGATCCGATCGCGGACCCGCCTGGGGACCACCGCGGGGCAGGCCTGGCCGTCGCTGGAGGAGATCGGGCGGGTGCCGGTCGTCGAGGCGATGCTGGCCACGCCGGCGATCCGGAACCTCATCCGGGAGGCCAAGACCCATCAGATCGAAACGGCCATCCAGACGGGCGGCGAGCGGGGCATGCAGACCATGGACCAGGCATTGCGCGATCTGTACCTGCGCAAGATGATCACGCTGGAGGACGCGCTGAACCGGGCGATTCACCCCGAGGAGCTTCGCAAGATGATCCGCGAGGCCGGCGGCGAGGCCGAACCGTTCGTGCGCACGGTGAGGGGGTAGGCGATCATGGCGATCTTTCGCTACAGCGCCAAAGACCACACCGGCCGGATCATCTCTGGCGTCATCGAGGCCGACAACGACGCCATCGTGGTCGAGCGGCTGCGCGACATGGGGTTCTTCATCACGAACCTCGAGCGCACGGTGGAACGGACCGATGTCTTCCAGACCCTCCAGGGGCTGTTCGGCATCGGCCTCAAAGACCTGGCCATCTTCAGCCGGCAGTTCGCGACCATGGTGAACTCCGGCCTCACGCTGGTCCGGACCCTGTCGATCCTGGAGCAGCAGTCGTCCAACAAGCGGCTCAAACAGATCGTCGCCCAGGTCCGGAGCGACGTGGAGGCCGGCCGGCCGCTGTCGGACGCCATGGCCCGGCACCCCAAAGCCTTCTCGTCCCTGTACGTGAACATGGTCAAGGCCGGCGAGACCGGCGGCGTGTTGGACGAAGTCCTGGAGCGCATCGCCGCCTTTCTAGAAAAGGAGCAGGCCCTGCGCGCCAAGATCAAGTCCGCGATGGTCTACCCCATCCTGCTGACCATGGCGGCGCTGGGCGGCCTGTTCTTCATGACCATTGTGATCCTCCCCCAGTTCGAGAACCTCTTTAAGGAACTGGGCGGATCCGGACAGCTGCCGCTGCCGACGCAGATCGCCATGGCGGCCAGCG
>JACQHU010000190.1 GCA_016198805.1 Armatimonadota bacterium | reverse complement strand
GCGGGCGCGGAGCGATCGGCCGGCGATCCGTCCCGGCTGAGTCTCTGGCTGCTGGGGCTGGCCACGGCACTGCGGTACTCCCGGCAGCCCGAGCGCATGGAGGCCGGACTGGCACGCGCGCGCGAACTGGTGAACCTGATCGCCCGCACGCAGGGTGAGGCCGCGACGATTCCCTACCGGACGCTCGTCGAGGCCTGCTATCGGGACCTGGCCGACGTCGTCCCGGCGCAGGCCCGGCAGGCCCTCGACGAAGGGCTGGACTATTCCGAGCGCACGGTCCGTCTCGCGCGGAAGGCGGCGCGTGATGAACCGCTGGCGCCCGCGCTGGCAAGCCGCGGTGACCTGCTGATGCGCCGCGCCGGCGACCGCCGCACCATGCGCCGGGCTGTGGCCGCGCATGAGGAGGCCCGGCGGCGATGGCCGTCCCGGGACGCCGAAGGCCGCGCGCACGCGACTCTGGGATACGCCCAGGCGTTGCTCGCTATCGGTGAGACCGTGAAGGCCGAGCAGATCGCCCGGGAGGCGCTGACGGAGTTTGTCAGCCGCGGCGACCGCTATCACGAGGCCGGCGCCCGTCTCCTCCTGGCGCGGGCCCTGTTCGCGCAGGACCGAAGCGAAGCTCTCGACGAACATGCGGCGGCCGTCAGGCTGTACCGGCTCCTGGGATGCCGGTGGGAAGGACGCCGGGCGGAGGCGGCCCTGGGATGATGCGCCTGGCGGCGGGGGCAGGGGTGGCGACGGCGGTTCTCGTATTCGTTGCGGGGGTTGCGGTCGCCGCGCCGACGCTGGACGATCAGGTGTATGCCATCGCCAGCGAGTTGATGTGCCCCGTCTGCGCCGGGCAGACCGTGGCCGAATCCAACTCGCAGCTTGCCCAGCAGATGCGCGCCATCATCCGCGAGCGTCTCCAGCAGGGCCAGACTCGAGAGCAGATCATCGCCTACTTCATCAGCCAGTTCGGGGAGAGCGTGCTGGCCGCGCCTCCCCGCCGCGGTGGTGGACTGTTGATCTGGCTGGCGCCGCCGGTGACCCTGGCGGTCGGGATCTTCGTCCTGCGCCGATATATCCGGCGCCATCGGCCCGCCGCGCGCTCCGTGCCTCCCCCGCCGACGCCTCAGGAGGCCGAACAGATCGCTCGCGACCTCCGTGAGCTTGACTGAGCCCTACCCGTGCGGCTGGCTGTTCTCTCGGACATCCACGCCAACCTGGAGGCGCTGGAGGCCGTCCTGGCACACCTGGAGGCGCAATCTCACGACGCGTTGGTCTGCCTGGGCGACTTCGTCGGCTATGGGCCCGATCCCAACGAGTGCATCGATCGCCTCAAAGGACAGCTACGCGCCGCCGTGGTCGGCAATCACGATCTGGCCGCTATCGGCGCCCGTCCCATCGATGACTTCAACCTCTTCGCCCAGGAGGCGGTCCTCTGGACGCGGCAGGTGCTGACGAACACGTCACGGGACTATCTCGCCGCGCTGCCTGAACGCGCCGACGTGGAAGGTCTCCTGCTCGTCCACGGCAGCCCGCGGATGCCCGCGGAAGAGTACATTCTCGACACGCGGACGGCCCGGGCCAGTTTCGTGGCGGACGGGTTCCGGATTGCGCTCGTCGGCCACACGCACCAGCCGGCCCTGTTCATCGAGCGCAACCACCGGGTCAGCGCCCGCGGCCTGCTGCCGGAGGTCTCGGTCCCGCTGCCGCCTTCGCACCGGTACATCGTTAATGTGGGGAGCGTCGGGCAGCCCCGGGACGGCGACCCCCGGGCGTCGTATGCCATCGTTGAGACCGAAGCTCCGTCCGTGACGCTGCACCGCGTGCCGTATCCCTACACGCAGACCCAGGGCAAGATGCAGGCGGCCGGGCTCCCGGTCCTCCTAGGGGAAAGGCTGGCGCTGGGAAGGTAACCTCGGCTCGCGCACGGCTCCTGGAAGGAACCCTCTCTGGGGGACCAGAAGACTCTGAATGTCGCCCCCCGGTGGAGGTTTTGGATGAGCCGTCGCCCGATGACTGCGGAGGACCTGGTTGCCTTTCGATGGATCGCCGATGCGGCGCTGTCCCCGGATGGCCGCACCGTCGCCTACGTCCAGGAGACCATCGCCCGGCGCTCGGGCGCCGGCGACGGCCCGCTGTACGAGACCTACTCGCACCTCTGGCTCGCGGACAGCGCCGGGGGGGAGCCCAGGTCCTTCACCACCGGCGAACAGCGCGACCGTCGTCCGGTGTGGTCGCCCGACGGGACGCGTCTGCTCTTCACGTCAGATCGCGGCCCCGCCGCTCCGCCGGGGGGCAAGCCGCCGAAGCATCTGTGGGTGATTCCCCGCCACGGTGGGGAATCGCGGCGGATCACGCACGCCGACTACGGCCCCGCCGACGCCGCCTGGTCGCCCGACGGAACGCAGATCGCGTTTACCGGCAAGGCGCCGCTCGCCGAGAAACCCGCCAGCGACGCCAAGATCATCACGCGGATCAAGCACAAGCTGGATGGTGAAGGGTTCTGGGACAACCGCTACAAGCACATCTTTGTCTCCCCGGCCTTCGGCGGCCCGGCCCGCCAGATCACGTCCGGCGACTACGATCACCGCGAGCCGGTCTGGAGCCCCGACGGGAGCCGGCTGGCGTTTATCGCCAACCGGTCGGAGAATGCCGACTACACCAATGTCGCCGACCTCTGGGTCACAACGCTGGCTGACGGAGAGGTGCGGCGGCTCACCGCGGGCCTGGGACCGATCTCCAGCCCGGCGTGGTCGCCCGACGGCACCATGATTGCCTACCTGGGCCACGACAACATCTGCATGGCCGCGTCCAATATGATCCTCTGGGTCGTCCCGGTGGATGAGCCCGGCCCCGGGCCCCGCGCGCTGACGCGGCATTACGACCGCTCCCTGATTCACCACCTGATCTCGGACATGCGCGCCCATCCGGCGGCAGGCCGACCGGTCTGGTCGCCGGACGGCCGATTCGTCTTCGTAATGGTCGCCGACAGCGGCACCACGCAGCTCGCGGCGGTGGAGGTCGCGACCGGCACGGTGCGGCTCATGACCACCGGCCGGCGGGATGTCTATGGCGAATCCTACGATGCCGCGCGCCGACGGGTCGCCATGGCCATCTCGGATCCGGCCACGCCGGGCGATATCTGGGTGGCCGAGGTGGACGGCCTCGACGAAGGCCGGCCGATGATCCCGCCGGCCAGTGAGCGCCGCCTGACCGACGTCAACCGGTCGCTGCTGGACCAGGTCACGCTCAGCACCCCGCAGCGGTTCGCCTATCGCGGCGCCGAGGAGTGGACCATCGAGGGATGGGTCATCCCGCCGGTCGGCTGCGAGCCGGGGAAGAAGTATCCGGCGATCCTGTGCATCCACGGCGGGCCGCACTTCGCCTACGGGGAATCGTTCTTCCACGAGTTCCAGACACTCGCCGGGATTGGCTACGCCGTCGTCCTGACCAACCCGCGCGGCAGCCAGGGGTACGGGCAGATCTTCACGGCGGCGACGCACCACGACTGGGGCGGGAAGGACTACGAGGACATCATGGCCGGGCTGGATGCCGCGATGGCGCGCTTCCCCTGGCTCGATCCCGACCGGCTCGGGGTCGAGGGCGGCTCGTATGGGGGGTACATGACCAACTGGGTCATCGGACACACCCAGCGGTTTCGGGCCGCGATCACCATGCGCTCGATCGCCAACTGCCTGAGCCAGTGGGGCACCAGCGACATGGCGTATTTCAAGGGCTACTGGGAGTTTCCGGGTGATCCCTGGGACAATCCCACGTTCTACTGGGAACGGTCCCCGCTGGCGTACGTGAAACACGTCACCACGCCCCTGTTGATCCTGCACAGCGAGAATGATCTGCGCTGCCCGATCAGTGAAGGGGAGCAACTCTTCACCGCACTGAAGAAGCAGGGCAAAGAGGTCACCTTCGTTCGATTCCCCAATGAGAGCCACGACCTGTCGCGCAGCGGCCAGCCGCACCACCGCCTGGAGCGGCTGAGGCTGATCGCGGCGTGGTTGACCAGCCACATCCCTCCTGAGCCGATCCCCGTCCGACCGGAAGGCGCGCTGGTGGGGGTGCCCGTCGGTGACGCCGCCGCGGGGGGCAACGGCCCGGGCGCCTGAGGCCGCCGATGCCCAAGATCTACACGCGGACCGGGGATCGCGGCGAGACGGGGCTGTTCGGCGGCGGCCGGGTTCCCAAGGATGATGTCCGCGTGGAAGCGTACGGCACCATTGATGAGGCCAGCAGCCTGCTCGGGCTGCTGGCCTCGCACCTCGACGGGGAACACGCGGGTGCCCTCCAGGAGGTTCAGCGCACCCTGTTCGAGATCGGCGCGGAACTCGCCGCGCCAGACGCCGGTCGGGTGCCGGCGGTCACGGCCGAACACGTCGCCGCGCTGGAGGAGCAGATCGATCGATGGGAAGGCGAACTGACGCCGCTGCGTCAGTTTATCCTCCCCGGCGGAAGTGAGCCGGCCGCCATCTGCCACGTGGCGCGATCGGTTGTGCGGCGGGCGGAGCGCCGC
>JACQHU010000189.1 GCA_016198805.1 Armatimonadota bacterium | reverse complement strand
CGTGGTGACCGTCTAGGAATGTCTCCTCGGCAGGCTCGCGATGCGGTCTGTGGACTTGTCAAGCCCCTTCGGGAAATTTCTCTCGATCTCGCGCAGCAGGCTGCCCCCCCAACTCGTTCCGGAACGAGTTCAGTCACCTGATCTCGTTCAGCCGGGGGCTCTCCTGGCTCGGTTACGGCATCGTGACGGTGTCCGGACCTCCTCGTGAGCCGCAGGTATGGCGCACCTACACGCTGTCTCCTCATGGATCCCAGGATATCTCATGATTGGCTCACCCTGGGGGCGAATTTATGGGACACTGCACTAGACGTCATGAACTACACGCTCCGCAGAGCCGTCGTGCTCGAGCGGATCGTCTCCTACAACGCCCGCGTAGCCCGGTACCGGCAGGCCATCGCGGAATTCAACTCACTGGTGCGCCAGTCCGGAGCTGAGAGGCGTTGAAGCCCCTCCGCGACGAAATCCCTCCGCGCTGAAGTCCCCCCGCGACGAGGCGCGTCCACGCCGAAGCCCCTCCACGGCCGAGGACTTCTCCGCCGCCGGGTGGAAACACCATCGCGCGGCCCCAGCTTCAAGAGGTGATGCCTGATGCGTGTCGGTCTGGCGCAAGTCGGCGCGAGGTCGGAGGTGGCGGCGAATCTGACGCGGACCCTGGAGATGGCGGCGGACGCGGCCCGGCAAGGCGTGGGGCTGCTGGTGTTCCCCGAGCTCTTCATGCATCGCCGACCGGACTCAGGGGCGGGTCCAATGGGCGAGATCGCCGAGCCGCTGGACGGCCCCTTTATGCAGGCCGTCGCCGGTGCGGCGCGGGCGAACCGGCTGCACCTGGTCATGGGGGTGCTCGAGCGGGTCCCAGGGGAGACCCGGCGGGCCCACAACACCGCGGTGCTCCTGTCACCGGACGGCGAGCGCCTGGCTGTCTACCGGAAGGTGCACCTGTACGACGCGTTCGACGGCCGTGAGTCGGAGTGGATCAAGCCGGGTGACGAGCCGCCGCCGGTGGTCGAGACGCCGCTTGGCCGCATCGGCCTGCAGATCTGTTATGACCTCCGCTTTCCCGAGTGGTCGCGGCTGTTGGCCCTCGGGGGCGCCGAGGTGATCGTGATGCCGACCTCGTGGGTCTCGGGCCCGCTGAAGGAGGACCACTGGATCACGCTGGTGCGCGCCAGGGCGCTGGAGAACACCTGCTGGTTCGTGGCGGCCGACCAGGTCCGTCCGGACAGGGTCGGCCGGTCGCTGGTGGTGGACCCGATGGGCGTGGTGGTCGCCGAAGGGGGCGAGGAAGAGGGTCTGGTGGTGGCCGAGGTCGACCTTGACCGCGTGGGCCGGGTCCGAGGGAAGAATCCCTCGCTGGCGCACCGGCGGCCTGACTTGTATTCAGCCCTTGCGGCATCGAGCCAGCCGGTGAGCGCTCTAGAAGAAGGAGCCAAGTTGATGCCATGATGGAGCAGTTGCAGTGAGGCCAGACTGGGATAGCTATTTCATCAAAATGGCGCTGTTGGCAGCCACCCGGTCGACCTGCCTGCGCCGGCACGTCGGGGCGGTTATCGTGAAGGAGCGCATGGTACTGTCGACCGGGTATAACGATACGCCGCGCGGCGTCCCGAACTGCGGCGACGGCGGGTGCGCCCGATGCGCCAGCGACGTGCCCGCCGGCGTGGGTTTGGATACCTGCCTCTGCCTGCACGCCGAGATGAACGCGATCATTCAGGCGGCCTACCACGGCGTCAGCATCGCCGGCGCCAGCATCTACGTCACGCATCAACCGTGCCTGACCTGCGCGAAGATGATCCTCAATGCGGGAATTCGCCGGGTAGTGTTTGCGGGAGACTATCCTGATCCGACCGCGCGCGCGATGTTGGAATCCGCGGGAGTCGAGTTGGTCCGCCTGGACTGATCCGCCCGGGTCGCAGCTTGGTCCGTCCCGTACACGCGGCGTCTATGTGCCGTCTAGTTCCTGGTCGCAGCGCGTTCAGGCGAAATGAGACGTACGCGCGGATGCGCTCATAGGGAATCCGTTTCACCTACTGTGCAGCAGCGCGCGGGGCCGTCCAACCCTCGCGAATACGTGTTGCGCTCGCCGACGCGTTGTGGTAGGATGCACACAGTCGTCATAGTTGCGTCTTCCGAAACGGGCGCTGCCACAGACGGCATCGCTCGTTTCGTGTGTCCGCGGTAGTTTCCCCATCGCAGGGCTGGGTGAACCGGTGGGCACGCGCAGGATGCCGGCTCATTTCCGGCCCGGCTTTCCCCGGGTCAGATCAGGAGGCAAGGACCATTTCTACCATTACGCGTACGCGTGAGACCGCGTTCGGCGGCCTCACTTCCCGCCCGGAGACTCTCCGGGTCATTTCCCGCATGGGGTGGACCGAACCTACCCCAATTCAGGCAAAGGTCATCCCGCACCTGGCGGCCGGTCGCGATGTCGCCGGCCAGGCGCAGACCGGATCTGGCAAGACCGGCGCCTTTGCGATTCCCATGGTGGAGCGTCTCGACCGCGACACCCGCGCTATCCAGGCACTCGTGCTCGCCCCGACCCGCGAACTGGCCCTGCAGATCGCGGATGTCGTGCGCGATCTCGGCGGCCAGAAAGTCCGGGTGGCTACCCTCTACGGCGGCCAGCCCATCGAGCGGCAGCTGGCCGCGCTGCGCGGCGGCGTGCACGTGGCCGTGGCGACGCCCGGCCGGCTGCTCGACCACATGAACCGGCGCACCGTCCGGCTGGACGGAGTGCGGTTCCTGGTGCTCGACGAGGCCGACCGGATGCTCGACATGGGCTTCCTGCCGGACGTCGAGCAGATCATCCGGCAGACCCCGCGCGCCCGTCAGACCGCGCTGTTCTCCGCGACGCTGTCTCCCGAGATCGGTGATGTCGCCACGCGGCACATGCGCGACCCGGTGTGGGTGCGCGTAGCCACGCCGTCGCCGACCGTGTCGACGGTCACGCAGTACTACCTGGAGGTCGCCGAGCAGGACAAGGTGCGGGCCCTGCGGCTGCTGCTGACCAGCGGCGACGTGCCGTCGGCGCTCGTCTTCCGGCGGACGCGCCGGGGCGTCGATCGCCTGGCGAAGACCCTGAAGGAACGCGGCATCGCGGTGCAGGTACTCCACGGCGACATGACGCAGGGCGCGCGGCTGCGCGCGCTGCAGGCGTTCGCGACCGGAAAGGCGCGGGTGCTGATCGCCACCAATGTGGCTGCCCGCGGACTCGACCTGCCCGAGATCTCGCACGTCATCAACTACGACATGCCGGAGGATCCGGAGACCTACATCCACCGGATCGGCCGCACGGCCCGCGCCGGCCGCAGCGGTGAGGCGATCACCTTCGTGGGGCAATACGACCTGGAGGCGTTCGACCTGCTGCAGCGGCGGCTGGGCGGAGCGTTGAAGCCGCACCCGCTCCCGCTGTATCGATAGGCTGGCGCGAGGCTGAACCCTGGCACGGACGGACCCGGCGGATGTTGCCGGGTCCGTTCACTTGTGCCCGAGGACCGTCAGGGTGCTAGAAGACCCGCCGCAAGAGCCACGTGGCAACCCCCGCGATGAGCGCGCAGGCCGGGAAGGTCAGGATCCAGGTCATCACGATCTCCAGCCCGACACCCCACCGGACGGCGGAAAAGCGGCGCGTGGCCCCGACGCCCATGATGGCGGTGTTGATGGTGTGCGTCGTGCTGAGCGGGATTCCCAGGCGGCTGGCAGCCTCGATGGCCGAGGCCGCCGCCGTTTCGGCCGCGAACCCCTGGTAGGGCTCCAGTTTGGTCAGCCGCATCCCCATCGTGTGAACGATCCGCCACCCGCCCAGCGCGGTGCCGATCCCCATGGTGGTGGCGCAGATGAGGATCACCCAGAACGGAATCCGAAACTCCGGCAGCACCCGGCCCAACACCAGGGCCAGGGTGAAGACCCCGATGAACTTCTGGCCGTCGTTGCTGCCGTGGCTGAAGGCCATGAAGGCGGCCGAGAAGATCTGGAGGCGGCCGAACAGCCGGCGGGCAGCGCCCAGTGGGGTCCTCCTGAAGATCCACGAGACGGCCAGGACGATCCCGAACCCGCCGGCGAATCCCAGGAGGGTCGAGAACCCGAGGCCGATGAGCACCTTCCGCCAGCCATCCCAGAGCAGCACGCCGGGTCCGGCCGTCACCAGGCCGGCGCCCGAGAGCGCCGCGACCAGCGCGTGGCTCTCGCTGGTGGGCAAGCCTCGCAACCAGGCCAGCGTGCTCCAGGTCACGATGGCCAGCATCGCGGCCGCGATGGTCACCGTGTCGATGGCCTCGGCCCGCACGATGCCCTTGCCGATCGTGGCGGCCACCGCCGTGCCGGCCATGGCGCCCAGCACATTCAACACCGTCGCCATCACCACCGCCACAGCCGGTGTCAGGACGCGTGTCGAGACCACCGTCGCGATGGCGTTGGGCGCGTCGGTCCAACCGTTCACAAACTCTGCGGCGAGGACCAGCAGGAGGACGGGAATCAGGCCGGCGGGGAGCGTGAGCTCAGTCACCGGCCGCCCTGTCACATGTTCTTGGCATGAATACCCTGGAGCACGTGGGCGACGTGCTCCCCCTGGTCGGTGGCCTCTTCCAGGGTCTCGTAGACCTCTTTCCACTTGATCACTTCGATGGGATTTCCCTCGTCCGCAAAGAGTCCGGCGATGGCGTCCCGCTGCACGTGATCGGCCAGGTTTTCTAGCCGGTTGATCTCATGGACCGCCGCGTCGATGCGGTCGAGCCGGCGCAGGTTGCGCACCGCCTCAACGATGGCCTCGCATTCGCTGACAATGATGTGGGCGAGTTCGCGGGCCTCAGGCGTCGAGTGGGGAATCCGGTAGACGGCCATCCGGGCGGAGGACGCTTCAATCCAGTCCACCACATCGTCGAGCTGCTTGGCCAGGGCGAAGATATCCTCTCGATCCAGAGGGACCACAAACGTCCGGTTGAGGCGGTCGATGATCTCGTGGGTGATCTCGTCGCCCCGGTCCTCCAGGGCTTTGATCGCCCCGGCCCGGCGCTCGACATCGCGGTAGTCGTCCATCAGGTCGCGCAGCAGGCGGGCGGCGGCCAGGATGTTGTCGGCCGCCTGGTTGAAGAGGTCGAAGAAGATCTCCTCTCGGGGCAGCAGACGCAGCGCCACGATCATCCCTCCCTCCACGTGTCGTGTCGGTAATTCGGCAGGTTGCACGTCACGGCCTCTCTGGTATGCTCGATGAGGACAGGGAGTTCGGCCTGCTCGCGGAAATGGCGCAGACCATCACGCCGCTGCGACGACCCTCGTGGCCGTCCTAGAGGGACGCACGCCGGTGGATCAGGGCTGGCAGGACGCCCTCAAGGCGCTGACGGGGTATCTCGATGACGTGCTGGACGCCATTGAGGCGGCCGCCGCACGGCTGGCCATTCACCGCGTCCGGCGAGCGATCCCCGGCGTGCGGGCCATGGGCCAGGTCGTGCTGGAGTCGGCCCAGGAACTGGTGGCGGCCATGGGCGCGCTGCGGCGCATGAAGGACGTGTTTCCGCACCGCTTCGGTTAGCCGCCAGGGGTTTGAAGCGGCGGCCGGAACAGTCCTCCCGAGGAGCATGCGTGTGACACGCGATCTCTTCATCCGAGAACTGGAGGCGCTGCAGGCCGAGGTTCTCCGCATGGCCAGGATGGCGGGGGAGGCGATTCACGAGGCGGTGGAGGCGCTGCGGGAGCGCGATCCGGCCCGCGCCGAGCGCGTCATCAGGGATGACGACCAGATCGACGCTCTCCACCTCGACCTCGAAGACCGGTGCCTGCGCCTGCTGGCCCGGCAGCAGCCGATGGCGTCCGATCTCCGGACGATCGCGGCGGTCTTCGCGATCAGCATCGACCTCGAGCGGATGGCGGACCATGCCGAGGGGATCTCAAAGGCCGTCAAGCCCCTGGCCGACCAGCCCCTGCTCAAGCCGCTGATCGACATCCCGCGCATGGAGGAACTGGTGCAGGAGATGCTGCGCGACGCCATGGAGGCCTTCCTGCGCCGGGACCCCGCGCTGGCGGAGGCCATGGCGAAGAAGGACGATGTCGTGGACGGACTCCGCAGCCAGGTCTTTCGCGAGCTGCTGACCTACATGATCAGCGATCCCCGGACCGTGCCTCGCGCGCTGGAATTGCTCCTGGTGGCCCAGCACCTCGAGCGCGCCGCCGACCATATCACGAATATAGACGAGCGCGTGATCTACCTGGTGACAGGCGAACTCCGCGAGTTGAATGTGTAGGGCAGGAGGGATGTTTCGTGCGGACCCGTGATCTGGCGGCTTCCGGGCTGATGACCGCGGTCGTCTTCGTGGTCACGCGGGCGTTCGTCCTCCCCATCCCCCAGACGAAGGGGTTTTTCAACCTCGGGGAAGCCGCCGTGTACACGGCGGCGATCCTGTTTGGTCCCGCTATCGGGGCGGTGGCCGGGGGGATCGGGTCGGCGCTGGCCGATCTCACGCTGGGCTACGCGCAGTATGCGCCGTTCACCCTGGTCATCAAGGGGCTCGAAGGCGCCCTGGTGGGAATGATCGCGCGGGGGTCGAGCCGGCGGGCCTGG
>JACQHU010000194.1 GCA_016198805.1 Armatimonadota bacterium | reverse complement strand
GCCGTCCGGGTGGCCGTCCGCGTCGCCGTCCGGGTCGCCGTCCGCGTCGCCGTCCGGGTCGCCGTCCGCGTCGCCGTCCGGGTCGCCGTCCGCGTCGCCGTCACGGTGGCTGTCCGGGTGGCCGTCACGGTGGCTGTGGCGGTGGCCGTGCGGGTAGCCGTGGCGGTGACGGTCGCGGTCGGCGTTTGGGTGGCGGTCTGGAACTGCCGGACGGGCGTGGGCCGCGGCGGCGAGGTCGGGGTCGGCGACGCGGGCACCGGCGACGCCACGGCGCCCACGTTGCGGAGCAGCACGTCGGTGCCGACCGTGCGGGACTGCGTGGTCCCGCCGCTGGCCTTGGTGACCGTGATGTCCCCGTTCATCCGGACGACCTCCCCGGGCACCACCGCCGTGTACGGCGGCGTGCAGGTCCCGGCGGCGTCACAGTAGTTGATGACCAGCCCGCTGGCGAACGACGCCAGCGCCTCGGGCCCGGCAGCCACGCACTGCCCGGTCCCATAGGTCGGGTTGTTCACGAGGTTCGGGTCGGGCTTCACCTGCCGCGTGAACGTGTTGGTCGCCGCGTCCCGCGCGAACCTGACGAAGTAGGTGCAGTCCGGGATGACGGGATTGCTGCGCGGGATCTCCAGGTTGACGTTGTCCGGACACAGCCCGCCCGTGCACGGCGCCGGCGGGACGCCGACCGGCAGCCGGGCAAAGAACTCGACATCGCTGGCCAGCCGCCGGGTCCAGCGCGCTTCCTCGGCGAACTTCTCCAGCGCCACGCGGGCGTTCTGCTGCACATCGAGGAAGTCCTCGCCGATGCCAAACGAGCGGATCGCGTTGCTCACCAATCCGTAAATCGCCACCAGCGCAATGACCAGGATCCCCAGCGCCACCAGGATCTCCACGATGGTCAGCCCCCGCGGATCCCAGGGCACCACCCGGGGGATGATCCGGCGAATCACGGCGCGTAGACGGCGGCGCATAGCGGGCACCTACGGCCTCCGGTACATTTCCCGGATCACGCTGGACGTGACCTGGGCCAGGGTCTGACCCTGAAAGGTCACGCGCACGGTGATCCACTTGATGGTGTTCGAATGCATCGGGGCCCCGGTCAGCCAGGCAGGCGCCGCCGAGCCCGGTGTCAGGGTCACCTGATTGACGATGACCTGGTACGAGTACCGGCTGTACGGGGCGGGAAACGCCGTTGGGCCCTCGTCGACGATGGCGTCAAAGTTGGCCGTCCACCCCGTGGACGAGGACTGTGACTCGGGGCTGCCGCGGACCTGCTCGAGCTTCCGCACCGCCAGCGCGCTGGCCACCGTCACGTTGCCGCCCTCGTTGGTCACCTCCAGCAGCGTCAGGAACGCGCGCGTGATGAACAGGATGGACATGGCCAGGATCGTCAGGGCGACGAGCACTTCGATGAGGGTGAACCCCCGGTCAGTGCGGCGGGCGGCCCTCATGCCCGTTCCTCCTCGGCCGTCGCGCAGACGACAAAGATCGCCGCCGACCACCGGCTCCACAGGGGGCTGATGCCGTGCAGGAAATACCCCGGAAGCGGGACGCGCAGGATGCCTTTGAGCGTGCGCACGGTGAAGCCGGCGGCCTCCAGCCGCTTCACCCAGTCCCGGCGACTCCAGCGGTGCAGGTGGGTGGGATCGCGATCGACCAGTCCCACGGCCCACCCCATGGGCGAGTCGTACACGGGGATCACCGCGGCCAGCACGCCGCCGGGCGCCAGCAGGTCCCGCAGGCGGCCCAGCGCCAGATCGAGTTCCGGGATGTGCTCCAGCACGTCGAAACAGGTCACCACCTCGTACCGTTTATCGGTACCGAAATCCTGAATTGCCGTATGGTAGAGCGGGACCTCGGGCAGCAGCCGGCGCGCCCGCTCCAGAGCGTACCGCGACACATCCAGCCCCTCACACTCGTAGTGCGCCCGCGCCACGTCCAGAAAGCGCCCGAAGGCGCATCCGACGTCCAGGAGCCACCCGGCAGGCTTGGCCGCGCGCACCTCGCGGAGATACGACGCGAGTTTGCGCGGCGGGTTGGCGCGGTCGTACTGGCCGCCGTAGGCGAGCGGACACGCGAAGTATTCCTCCTC
>JACQHU010000185.1 GCA_016198805.1 Armatimonadota bacterium | reverse complement strand
TCGAGGTTGGAGAGCGGCTCATCGAGCAGGAGCACCCGAGGGTTCAACACCAGGGCCCGGGCCACGGCGACCCGCTGCTGCTGCCCGCCGCTGAGCTGGCCGGGCGTGCGGTCCTCCAGGCCCTGGAGGCTGACCTGCTCCAGCGCGCTGGCCACCCGGCGCCGGATCTCGGCGGGGGAGGTCCGCTGGATCCGGAGGCCGTAGGCGACGTTCTCGAAGACCGTCATGTGGGGCCACAGCGCGTAGTTCTGGAAGACGATCCCGATCCCGCGCGCTGCAGGCGGAACGCCGTTCATCGGCATGTCGTCGAAATAGACCGTCCCCGCATCGGGATCGTAGAATCCGGCGATGATGCGCAGCGTGGTGGTTTTCCCGCACCCCGACGGACCGAGCAGCGTGAAGAACTCTCCGTCGCTGATGTCAACCGACACGCCGGCCATGGCCTCGACCGATCCGAACCGCTTGACCACGTCGACCAGACGGACCTGCATGGGCGTCACGTCCTCATGCGGAGGCGGGCGCCAGACGGCGTCCGCCTCCGTGCCTTCAGCCTCTGCCGCACACCGCGGGTGAGCCGCCGCGGCTGCCGGGTCCTACGGACAGTACAGCCGCTTCAGTTCGTTGTGCCGCTCGAAGACGAGCTTGCGAAACACCGCATTGACGTCGCTATAGCGCTTCTGGGCCACGTCGTCGTCGTAGATGTTATGCACCGGCTTGTCGAAGAACGAGCGGACGCCCGCAAACTGGGCCATGCGTTCCACCTGCGATCCCGCCGGACCCTCCATCCGGAACTTGGGCGCGATGCCGTACTGGCCCCGCGCCATCATGACGCGCTGGCCGTCGTCGCTGAGGGCGTACTGAATGAACGCGCGGGCGGCGCGCGGGTTGCGTGAGCCGGCCAGGATGGCCAGCGGCTCGGGAGTCACGAAGCCGGCGGTCGGATGGACGTACTTCAGATCATGGCCGTCCAGGACGTCCTCGAAGGCCATATAGGCGGGCACCGCAAACCCCACGGCGAACTCGCCCTTGGCCACGACCGTCGGCACGTCACGGCTGCGGGCGACGAAGATGCCGGTGTTGGCGCCGAGTTTCTGCGCCCATTCCCAGCCCTTCTGCCAGCCGCGCATCTGCAGATTGACTTCGTAGGAGGCGTGGTTGGAGCTCGACCGGTCAGGCGTGGCCTGCGAGATCTGCCCCTTGAGCCGGCAATCCAGCAGGTCGTCCCAGTCCCGGATGGCCTCCATCCCGACCCGCTTCAAGAGCCGGGGGTGATAGACGAGCCCGTAAGGCGTCAGGCAGCAGCCGATCCAGAACCCTCGGGGGTCCTTCAGGAGCACCGGCTTCGGAGTCCCGATCGATGTGGGAATCTCGCGCACAACCGCCTCCGGCAGTTCGAGCGGCGCCAGCAGCTTGCGCTCGGCCAGGTCGTCAAACAGGGCCGGCTCTCCACCCCAGAAGATGTCCGCCTCGGGACGGCCGGCCCATTCCCGGATGCGGCCATAGGACACCGGCGTGCCGGCCGAGGTCACCGTGGCACGCAGGGTGACCCCAAACTGCCGCCGGACGAACTCGCTGAACGCCGCAACAGTTGGATCGGCCACCGTGCGGGCGACGGGCGTGATGATGACCAGCCGGTCTTCAATGGCGGGCTGGGCTTGCAGGGCCCCTGGACGGAATACCGCCAGCGCGACGCTGATCGCGACGATCAGACTCCAGGCGATCCGGCACATACGTGACCTCCCTCCATGTGAGCCCACTGCGCGCGCAGGCGCTTCCCGCCCGCGTCAAGACCATTCGCAGCACGCTCACGAGGGTCTTCGCCCCGGTGTTTCAGCCTCCTGCCCTGGGCCCGGTTCCTCGGGCTCATCATCCGGACCTGCGCCCGGGCGCAGGCCGGCATGCCGGGAACGCAGCCATGCAGGCCGCGGGGTGAGCAGCGCCGCGATGGTACGTGCGACCGCGGACTCGTCCAGGCCGCACACGGCGCGGCGCCCGCCGACGACGAACACCGGGTATCGCCGGGGCCGATACCGGAGCACCCGCAGCATCCAGGCAAACGACAGCGGCTCGATCAGATGCACCACAATCCGCTCGCCGAAGGCCTCACGCAGCCGGTCCAACAGATGCAGCAGGCGATAGGCCTCCTCCCGGCCGGCTTCGCCTTGAGCCGGTCCCTCGGTCAGGGGCGACCGCCCGGCCACCCTCATGGCGCCGGCTCCCACCAGGCCGGGCGCCAGCACCTCGACGATGAGCGGAGCCATACGTCCTCCTCCACGTGAGACTCCGCCCCGAAGCCGGGGGACTCCTGCTGCCAGACAGGACTTGCCGCGGTCCTCCCGTAGTTGTCCTGAGACTCCCGCAAGGCGCCAGGGGCCCGGGACGAGGAGCTGATGATGCGCGCCCACGCCATTGTAAATCCGGCCGCCGGCTGGGGCCGGGGACGGCGGATCTGGCCTCGCGTCCGCCTGATCCTGCAGGAAGCGGGATGGGACCTGACCGAGAGCCTGAGCGAACGCCGGGGCCATGCCATGGAACTGGCGGCCGCGGCGTCGGCCGATGTCGTGATCGCGGTAGGTGGCGACGGCACGGTGAACGAGGTCGCCAACGGGCTCCTGGCGTCGGGAAAAGCGGGGGCGTTGGGAGTCATTCCGATCGGTACCGGCAGTGACTTCGCCAGAGCCATCGGCATCCCGCGGGACCCGGTGGCGGCTGCCGCCGCGCTGGTCTCGGCCCGCCCGCGGCGGTTTGACGTCGGAGAGGTCAACGGTCGGTACTTTGTTACGATCTCCGGCGTGGGGTTCGACGGTGAGGTGGCGCAGCAGGTCAACGCCTGGCCGAAGTTCTTCGGCGGCACCCTCATGTACATGCTGGGCATCCTGAAGATGCTCGTCACGTATACGCCCGTGGAGGTGGAGATCACCCTCGACGGCGCCGTGGAACGGGAACGGCTCTTCCTAATCGCCGTGGGGAACACCGCCTGGAACGCGGGCGGGATGTGGACCGTCCCGGCCGCGCGTGCCGATGACGGCATCTTTGACGTGGTGATCGCGGGACCGCTTTCGCGCCTTGAGACCCTGGCGGTGCTGCCGAAGGTCTTTTCGGGGCGACACCTGGGCCACCCGAAGGTGCGGACGGCCCGCGCCCGCGAGATTCGCGTCACCGGCTCGAAGCCCCTGGCGATCCAGGCCGACGGCGAGTCGGTGGGCAGGCTGCCAGCCGTCTTCACGGTCCGGCCTGAGGCGTTGACCGTCCTGGCGCCGCCGGGGTGACCTCGATCGACGCCATCCTGCCTGACCCGAGGCGCCTGAACCCCCGCTCCGCCTGACATCCCAGACCGCGTCTTGCGTGCCGGCCCTGCGTGCCACCTGCTGGCTCTGCCACCTGCTGGCTCCCGTGCACTCCTGTTGGCCTGTGTTGCTCACCGTCGCGATGCGTCGCTCACAGTTTGCCCGGGTGGCCCATGTCTGGACCGGTTGGCTGTTGGGTACACCAGTGGGTGACAGACGACGTGGGTACGGAGGTCGCGCCGTGGGTAAGAGCCTGAGCATGATGACCGCCGGAGAGGTCGCCAGGTACCTGCGGGTCCACACTATGACCATCTACCGGATGATTCAGCGCGGCGGCCTCCCGGCCGTACGTGTCGGCCGCGTCTGGCGCTTCAGACGGGACCACATCGACCGCTGGCTGCTCGACAACGGGATCAATGCGAATGACGAGCCCAGGCGAGCGGTCAGCGAACGGCGCAGCCGCACCCGGAGCCCGAGATGACGCAGAAGCCACCCAGAGCCGAGAGGTCGGCCGGGACGTTGCGGCGGAGGGTGCAGGCCTACCTGCAGGCCCATGGGCGCGAGCGGCCCACCGCTCCGGGGTTGGCGGAGCGTCTGTCCGCTCCGCTCTCCGAAACCGCAGCCGCACTGGCAGAACTGGTCGCCGCGGGCGCCGTCGACCGGGTAGGGCGGGGACCTGAACCGGCGTATGCCCCGAGCGCCAGGCAGCGGCGCCTCGGCGCGATGCTGGTCGAAAGCGAGTTGATCACCCTCTCGCAGCTGGAAGAGGCGCTGGCCGAACAGGCCAAGACCGGCGAGCGCCTCGGTCAGATCCTGGTCAACCGAGGATTTCTCACCAAACAGGCGCTGGGAGAGACCCTCGAGGCACAGAAGGGCCTCCCGTACGTGAACCTGGCCGCCCACCCCATCGACGAGGCACTGCTGCGCAGCGTCCCGACGTCCCTGATCACCGAGCACAAGGCCGCGCCCTTCGCGCGGGTGGGCCGGGAAGTTCACGTGGCATTGCTCGACCCAACCGACGTGGTGGCTATCGATCAGATCTCGGCGCTGGTCCACGCGCGCGTGCGGCCGTTCCTGACCACCGAGCGAGACCTCGAGTGGCTGATCTCCACGTACTTCGGCATCACGACCACCGTCAGCGAGAGCCTGGAGGCGGTTGGCGCCGGAGCGGAGGCCGAACCCGACTTTGCCACCGTCTCCGCCAGCACCTCGCCGCACGACCCGCCGGTGGTGCGCCTGGTCGATTCGCTGATCCAGGCGGCAGTGCGCGATGTCGCCACCGACATCCACATCGAGCCCGAGGCCGACGGCACCGCCGTGCGCTACCGACTGGACGGCCTGCTCTACGACAAGGCGCGGCTGCCCCGCGGCGTGGCCGCCGCCGTGACCTCGCGCATCAAAGCCCTCGCCGGCCTCGATGTCGCCGAGCGGGTGCGGCCGCAGGACGGCCGCCTGCTCTACACCCTGAACGGCCGCGAGCACGACCTCCGCCTCGCCACCGTCGGTGCCAGCTTCGGCGAGCGTATCACCATCAGGATCCTGGACAAGAGCCGGGTCCTGGTCGGCCTGGAACGACTCGGGCTGCTTCCCGATCAGCAGGCGGTACTGGAGCGGCTCCTGGGCAAGCCGTACGGGTTGATCCTGGTAACCGGCCCGACCGGGTGCGGGAAGACGACCACGCTCTACTCCTGCATCAGCCGGATCAACGAACGGTCCCGCAACATCATGACGGTCGAGGACCCGGTTGAGTATCACCTCCCTGGCGTCACGCAGATCGCGGTGCGCACGAAGATGGCCGTGTCCTTTGCCACCGGGCTCCGCGCCCTCATCCGGCAGGATCCCGACGTCATCATGGTGGGCGAGGTCCGGGACCCCGAGACGGCCCAGATCGCCGTGCAGGCGTCGCTGACGGGGCATCTGGTCCTGAGCACCCTGCACACCAACGATGCGCCCGGAGCCGTCGTCCGCCTCATCGACATGGGCATCGAGCCCTACCTCATCACCTCGACCCTGCTGGCGGCCGTGGGCCAACGGCTCGTCCGGATCCTGTGCCCGCTCTGCAAGGAGGCGTCCCCCGCGACGCCAGAGCAGTTGCAGGAGCTGGGCCTGCCGGCGGATGCCCGCGTCGTGCTTTCTGCGCCCGCGGGATGCGCGGAGTGCGGGCACCTGGGGTACCGGGGCCGGACCGGAGTCTTTGAGATCATGCAGATCACGGACGAGATCCGGGAACTCATCCTTCAGCGGCGGTCTGCGACGGCGATCCGCGAGGCGGCGCAGCGGGCCGGCATGCAGACCGTGCGCGAGGCCGGTGTGGCCAAGGCGCTGGACGGCGTCACCAGTCTGGAAGAGCTCCGGCGCGTCGTGTTCGCGGAGATCGGCTGAGGGGCGCGGCGATGCAAGCGTACCAGTATACGGGCAGGGACGCGGCGGGCAGCATCGTCCGGGGCATCGTGGAAGCGGAGAACGACGCCCGGGCCCGGGCACGGCTGCGCGGCCAGGGGCTCTTCGTCACCTCGTTGACCGCCCGGTCGCGCTCGCCGCTCCTGTCGTGGCTGGGCTCACAGCCGGGGCTGGAAGACGTCGCCGGCTTCACCTTCCACATGGCGAGCCTCCTCAGCGCCGGCGTGCCCATGCTCCGGGCCCTCCAGGTCCTGGGCGAGCAGACCGAGAGCCGGGCCATGCGCGAGGTCATCGAGGACCTGGAAGCCGGGATCGGGAGCGGCCAGAGCCTCTCGAACATGCTGAGCCGGCACCCGGAACTGTTTTCGCCCCTCTACCTTGGGATCGTCCGGACCGGCGAAGTGGCCGGCGCTCTGGACCAGGCCCTGCTGCGCCTCAGCGACTACCTGGACCGTGAGATCGCGCTCCAGCAGAAGATTCGGATGATGCTGGTCTACCCCGCCTTTGTGCTGACTATGGCCGTGATCGTGACCGGCCTCTTCATGGCCTTCGTCATTCCGGCCTTCGAGCGCGTGTACCGCTCTGCGCACGCCGAGCTCCCGCTGCCGACCCAGATCCTGGTCAACGCAAGCCACCTCATACTCGGGAACTGGCTGGCGGGCGTGGTCCTGGCCCCGGTCGGCGCATGGATCCTGGGGCTGCCGCAGGTCCGCCGCCGGATGCGCGGCCTCGGTGAACGCCTGACCGCTCGCATTCCACGGTTCAGCGCCATCGTCCGCACGGTGCAGATCAGCCGCTTCGTCCGCACCTTCGGGGCGATGCACGCCAGCGGGGTGCCCGTGCTGACCGCGCTGGATGTGACCAAGGAGGCACTACCCGATCCCCAGATGCAGGCGGCCATCGACCGTATCAAGGACGGGATCAACCGCGGCCGGCGCCTCAGCGAGACCATGCGGTCGGTCGGCCTGTTCCCGGCCATGGTCCACCGGATGGTGGCGATGGGCGAGGAGTCGGGGCGCCTGGAGCCGCTGCTGCAGCGCGCCTCGGAGGTCCTCGACCGCGAGATCGACCACGCCATCAAGCGGTTCATCACGCTGGCAGAGCCGCTGCTGGTGCTGGGGCTGGGCGGCGTGGTCGGGGGCGTCCTGCTGGCGCTCTATCTCCCACTGTTTGGACTGGCAAACGTCCTCCTCAGGTAGGAGGTACGAGAGACGGCACAACACCATAAGGGGGTGCAGATATGGACAGACAGCGTGCCGGTGAGCAAGGGTTCACGTTTGTGGAGGTGCTGGCGGTGATCCTCATCATCGGGGTCCTCGTCGCGATTGCCCTCCCGAACTACTTCGGGGCCGAGGCCGATGCGCGGCGCTCGGTCGACATGGCCAACGTGCGCGCGATCAACGCGGCCCTGGCGCTGTACAGGTACCGGGTCGCGTCGTGTCCGGCCGCCGGAGCGCCGTTCCTGGCGTTCCTGGCCGACCCGGCGT